>CAZDGO010000023.1:0-4679 GCA_964504825.1 uncultured Gaiellales bacterium | reverse complement strand
GAATCCTCATTCGAGGAAACCGGCGCGGATGAACAGGAACCCAAGGCCTGAGGCATCGGCCACACGGGCGGCCCCACATGACTCGGCCGCACTGACGTGATCAACCCCTAGCCCGCAGGAAGGTACCCCGTGTCCTCGATGCAGAAGAATGTGATCGTGCTGGTCGTCGTGGCCGTGCTCTTGGCGGTCTCCGTCTACTTCATCTATCCCCCGAGTTCGAGCACGCATCTGGGGCTCGATCTTCAGGGTGGTCTGGCGGTCCTCCTGGAGGCCCAAGATTCGGCCAAAGCCCCTCGGACCGAAGAGAGCATGAAGCAGGCAATCACTATCATCGAGGAACGAGTCAACGGTCTCGGAGTGGCCGAGCCGGAGATCCAGCGCCAGGGGCAGTGGAAGATCAGCGTGCAGCTTCCCGGCATCGCGAATCCGCAAGAAGCGCTGGACGTCATCGGCAAGACCGCCGTGCTCGATTTCTACGACACCAATCAGTTCGGCACCGCGTACTCGACCAAAGAGGATGCCCTCAAAGCCGCCGGCGCGGACGCCACCGGGAAACTCTCTGCCGACAAGCACCTGGTGCATTGGCCGGCCAAGGGGGGCGCTTCGGTCGACTCGTGGTTCATCGTCGCAAGTGAACCCCAGCTGACCGGCTCCGCCCTCTCCGGAGCCCAAGTCGGTTTCGACCAGAACAACCAGCCCAAGGTCGATATGCAGTTCAAGGGAGACGGGGCCACTAGGTTCGCCGATCTCACCGACAAGATGGGGAAGGCGGCCCAGATCACCGGGCAGAATCAGCTACTCGCCATCGTACTGGACGGCACCGTCCAATCGGCACCAACGGTACAGGAGCGCATCGAGGGGGGCCGTGCGGAGATCACGGGGAAGTTCTCGCTCGCCGAAGCCAAGAACCTCGCCCTTGTGCTACAGACCGGCGCCTTGCCGATCGAGCTACTGCCTGTTCAGCAACGTACGGTCGGCGCCACACTGGGGAAAGCCTCGCTGTCACAGGCGCTCTTCGCCGGACTCATAGGCCTCATCCTGGTGGCGGTGTTCATGATCGCGGTCTATAGGCTCCTGGGCCTGATCGCGGACATCGCGCTCGTGATCTACGCCATACTGTTCTGGGGCATCTTGAACTCCATCGGGGTCACGCTGACCCTGCCGGGCGTGGCCGGTATGATCCTCACGCTGGGCATGGCCGTGGACGCGAACGTGATCATCTTCGCCCGCATCCGCGACGAGGTGAACAGCGGCAAGACCCTGCGCACCGCCATCGATGCGGGCTTCAAGAAAGCCTTGAGCGCGATCTTGGACGGCCATGTCACTGCCATCATCACTGCGGTGGTGCTCTTCTGGGCGGCAACCGGAGGCGTGCGTGGCTTCGCGCTGAACCTGGGTATCGGGGTCGCGCTCTCTCTCTTCAGCGCCGTGGTTGTCAGCCGTGCCCTGGTCGGGGTGTTCGTCGCCGTGAAACCCTTCCGGAATATGAAACTGCTGGGACTCGAACCCCGCACGACCGAGATGAAGGTGTTCCCCCTCATGAAGTATCGCCGTTGGGCGGTGGGTGCGCTCGGGGCGGTCACCATATTCGCCTTCCTGGCGGTGTTCGCCATCGGCATCCACCGTGGCATCGAGTTCAACGGGGGGGTCCGTACGGAAGTCAAGCTGACCAAACCGGCCACGACCTCCGAGGTCGCAGCGGCTTTCACCGGGGCGGGTGTGCAAGACCCGGTCGTCCAGACAGGTGGCGGCGATACCTTCGTCATCACCGCGGCCTCTATGACCGACCAGCAATTCGCGCAGGCTGAGAAAACGTTGACCACCAAGTTCGCCGCCTCGCCAAGCACTGTGGGCATCGAGCGCATTGGTCCGAGTTTCGGACAGGAGACCACTCAGCGGGCCATGATCGCCATTCTCGTGTCGATCATCGTCATGATCGGCTATCTCTCGTGGCGGTTCGAGTACAAGTTCGCCATTCCCGCGATCATCGCACTCGCCCACGATGTGGGCTTGACGCTGGGTGTGTACGCCTTCACCGGTCGATTGGTGACCACCGCGACCGTAGCTGCAGTGCTGACTATTCTGGGCTATTCGGTGAACGACACCATCATCGTCTTCGACCGCGTCCGGGAGAACACACACTACATGAAAAAGGAGAGCTACGGTTCGATGGTCGATCTCTCGATCCGCCAGACCGTGGTGCGTTCTCTGAACACCGCCATCACGACGTTGATCCCGCTTGCGGTCATCCTCTTGTTCGGAGGTCCGACTCTGAAGGACTTCGCGTTCGCGCTGGTCATCGGCATCGCCTCAGGCGCGTACTCTTCGATCTTCATCGCATCCCCGTTGCTTGTGATCTGGAAGCACCGCGAGCCCACGTATCGCAAGCGCGCGGCGGCTGAAGAGGCTTGAGTCTAGTCTGCATCTGGTTTCAGGCGATGACGCACACGGGAAGAGAACCTCACTGTCCACGCGACCGGAGGAGGCAACATGAGCGATAACAGCACGGACAGCGCCGACCCGGGAGGCGCACGTTCCGCGGTCTCGGGCATGCGCGATGTCATAGAGCGCACCCTTCTGGTGGGTCTGGGAGCTGCGTCCATCACCATCGACCGCCTGCAGGCGGTCGCCGACGAGTTCGTGAAACGAGGGCAGCTCTCCAAGGAGGAGGGGAAGCAGCTCGTTGAGGACCTCGCGGCACGCAGCAAGGACGAGGCTAAATCGGTTCTGCGGACCGCGGATTCCGGTCTTCAATCCGCGTACCGGGAATTGGGGCTGTCCACGAAGCGTGAACTCGAGGACCTGGAGTTCCGCATGCGGCAGTTGGAGCACCGCATCGCCCTGCTCGAACACATGGCGGACAACCCCGGCGAACACGACGCCGAGGTGTGATCCTCCCCGTCGAGTTTTCGTACCGATGGAGCGAGCACACGCCGAGGTGAGAGCGTGGTCAAGCCGCTAAGGCCTCCTGCCTTCATCTCGCGCGTACGCAACCTCGACCGCGTCCGCCAGATCTCTGAAGTCGCGATTCGACACGGCTTCGGCTTCTTGTTCGAGCGCTACAACCTCTGGCATGTGCTACGCCGGAAGCGTGTCGTCATGCCGCCGGCGCCCGCTCATATAGGCCGACATCTCCGCGAGATGCTCGAGGAGTTGGGGCCTACTTTCGTGAAGTTCGGCCAACTGCTCAGCACGCGGCCCGACCTGCTCCCGCCGGAGATCATCGCCGAGCTGGTGCATCTTCAGGACGACGTGCCACCGTTCCCGTACGCGTTGGCGCGGGCGGTGGTGGAGGAAGACCTTGGCCTAACCCTGGAGCGCCTGTTCGAATCGTTCGAACGGGAGCCGATAGCAGCCGCCTCGATCGGCCAAGTCCACCGAGCGGTGCTGCCGGGGGGCCGGAGGGTCGTCGTCAAGGTCCAACGTCCGGACGCCGTCCGACAGGTGGAGAGCGATATCGAGCTGCTCCGCCAGCTCGCAGGGTCGCTCAGAGACCACCTAGGCGACCGCCTCTTCATAGATCCGGTCAATCTGGTCAAGGAGTTCGCGCAGGCGATCAGCCAGGAGCTCGACTACGGAGTCGAGGCCCGCAACGCCGAGCGGTTCGCTCGCAACTTCGCCGGATCGCGCGAGGTGGTGATTCCTCGGGCCTTCGATCACTACTGCAGCCGACGTGTGCTGACGCTGGAGTACCTGGAAGGTCACACCCTCAACTCCCTCGACCTGGAGGGCCTGAGCCTGAGCCAACGGCGCTCACTCGCTGAGACGATCGCAGGCGCATGGTTCAAGCAGATCCTCGAAGACGGGTTCTTCCATGGGGATCCTCACCCCGCCAACATCCTCTACATGGCCCCCGACCGCATCGGCCTTCTTGACTTCGGCACCTCTGGAAGCCTCTCCGATGAGGACCTGGAGGAGGGAGTCAGCCTGTTCCTCGACATCCTCGACCAAGACGTACCCGGTGTCAAGCGTCGGCTGCGCGGTCTGGGAGTGCGATGGTCCCACGAGAAAGACGAGGAGACCACGGAAGCTCTCGAGCAGGTGTTCAGCCGTTACTACGATGCCACCTTCGCGGATCTGGACCCCGGCGCGCTGATCGAACAGGTGCTGGGGATCATCTACAAGCTGCACCTGGAGCTACCCACGCGGTTCCTGGTGCTCGACAAGTCGCTCCTTACCGTCCAGGCTGTGGTCAGCCAGATCTATCCGGACTTCAACGTGTTCGAGGCGGCCCGCCCGTACGCGCGCAAGCTGCTGCGAGATCGCTTCCTCCCCCAGAAGATCGCCGGCAAGGCCGGCCGATCGGTGGCCAAGTACCAGCGGGTGATGCGGGAGTACCCCTTCCAGATCCACGATATCCTGGAGGAACTACGCGACGGGCAGATGGAGATCGGGTTCAACCCGATAGGCCTGGATGACTTCAGTCACAAGCTCGACATCCTGACGAACCGCATCGTGGTGGCAGTGGTAGCCACCGCGCTCCTTCTCTCCAGCGCGCTCTTGGCGGCGTTCATCAGCGTGGGACCGCGGTTCTTCGGAGTCTCCCTCTGGGGGGCGCCGGGCTTCTTAATAGCCACCTCGTTCGGTCTGTGGCTCCTCTGGGCCATCTTCCGCTCAGGCCGACTCTAGGAGGCTGCTGAAAAACGAAGCCTTGGCCACCAGAACGCACTGGCCGGCGC
>CAZDGO010000022.1:0-14997 GCA_964504825.1 uncultured Gaiellales bacterium | reverse complement strand
TCAGGAATCGAGGGGAATCACGACGATCTTGTCTGCGGGGATTGAGAAGTAGATCTCGGTACCCGGGTCGATGGAGACCCTCGGGTTCGAGCGGTTGCGTAGGGTGATGCCCTTCGCGTCGAGGATGTGATCCACCGAATCGCCCAGGAAGGCGCGATTGCTCACCGTGCCGCGTAGCTCGTTCGGCTCGTCCGGCTGGGGCTCGCGGGAGAGCGACACGTGCTCCGGCCGAATGGAAAGGAGTACCTCAGAGTCCACTGAGACAGCGACTGAGGTGGAGGCCCACAAGGGGCCTACCTGCGTCTCGATGCAGTACTGGTCCCCCCGAACCTCCCTGACGGTGCCGGAAATGAAGTTCGACGTACCGATAAAGTCGGCCACGAAGTGACAGTTCGGGTGCTCGTAGATATCCCGAGGTCGGCCCACCTGGACGATCTTGCCGTCACACATCACCGCTACGACATTGGAGAGCGCCAGGGCTTCGGTCTGGTCATGTGTCACGTAGACCGACGTGAGGCCGAGCTCGCGTTGCAGGCGCTTGAGCTCGTAGCGCATGGACTCGCGCAGCTTGGCATCCAGGTTGGAGAGCGGCTCGTCCAGTAGCATCAGCGCAGGCCTGCCCACGATAGCCCTAGCGAATGCGAGGCGCTGCTGCTGCCCTCCCGAGAGGTTGGGGGCCGGACGGTCGGCGAGGTGGGCCAGCTGAGTCACCTCGAGCACCTTGGTCACACGCTCCTTTATCTCGTGGCGGGGAAGGCGCTCCTTGCGCGGGGCCACCTCCAGCGGGAACGAGACGTTTTTGTAAACGGTCATGTGCGGCCAGATCGCGTAGGACTGGAAGACCATGCCGAGCTTGCGCCGGTTGGCGGGTACGTTGACGCCACGGTCGTCGGCGTAGAGGGTGTTCCCGTCCACGCGGATAGTACCGCGATCGGGGCTCTCGAGCCCGGCCACAGAACGGAGGGTGGTGGTCTTGCCGCACCCCGAGGGACCGAGCAGGGTGAATAGTTCTCCCTCCTTGACGCGGAAGCTGATGTCGTTGACGGCGAGTACGCGTCCTTCAGTCGCTCCGTCCGCTTTCTTCGTCCCGAGCCTCTTCCCCGAGCTGAACGTCTTGACCAGGTTCTCGACCGTCAACATCGCGTGAATCCCCCCTTGGTTCCAAGGCGCCGGCCCCGCGGCCGGGCCCCCTTGTCGCTATTTCGAACGAAGCCCAACCTTCGCACCGAGCTTATATGCCATTATCACCAGCACTACAAGAGTCAATACCATGACCACGCCCAGCGCTGCGAGCTCGGTGAACTGCCCATTCTCGAACTGCTCCCAAATGAGGATCGATAGAACCTCGTTCCCCGGACTGTACAGCAGTATCGAGCTGGAGAGCTCCCGGAACGAGACCACCATGATGTAGATCCATCCGCCCAGCAGCCCGGGCGTAAGGAGGGGGAGCACGACACGACGGAAGGCCTGCCACCAGCTGGCCGCGCATACCTGTGCCGATTCCTCGAGCTCGCTGGATATCTGCTGCATGGATGTGGACGCGTAGCGCATCCCGTAGGGCATGTACCTGGTGCAGTACGAAATGAGGAGAATGAAGAGGGTCCCGTACACAGGGATTGGGAAGCGCAGGTACACGAAGGACAGGGCTACCCCTAGCACCAGGCCCGGGATCACGAGGGGCGTGAAGGCCAGCTGATCCACGACGCTCCGCGCCCGCACCTTCGACCGCACCACGATCCAGGCGGCCACCGCCGTGAGCACCATGACGATGGTCGCCGAGCCTACTCCGAGCACCAGGGAGTTGCGCAAGGCCCGGAGTGAGGAGTCCATGTGGAACACCGCCACGTAGTTCTCCAAGGTCATCGTCTTGAACACGGCCCGCGAGGGAGCGGCGTAGAAGCGGAGCAGCGATGTATAGAGGAGCACCGCGAGAGGGGCGATCACGGCCACGATGAAATACAGCACGATACCTGTGCCGGCGACGGGCCGCCACTTGCCCAGGGCTATCGGCCTCGGCCGGAATCCCTTTCCGGTGACCGTCTGGAAGCTCTTGCCCTTGGAGCCGAGTCGGTTGCTCACGAAAACCCCTGCTGCGGCAATCGCCAGTAGGGTGAGGGCGAGGGCGCCCGCGGCACCCAGATCCGGCGGATAGCTCCGAAGCGTGAAGTAGATGCGGCTCGTGAAGACGTAGATGCCGTCCTGAAGTCCGAGCAGAGCCGGGACCTCGAAGCTCTCGATGGAGCGCACGACCATAATCAGGATGCTGGCTACCACGGCAGGCCGCACCAACGGCACCGTGACTCTGCGGAACACGGTGAACAGGCCGGCGCCGCTCATGAGCGCGGACTCCTCCAGCGAGGGATCCATGGACCGGAACGCGGCTACCATGAGCAGGAACACGATGGGGGTAAGGTGAAGTCCCTCCACCCAGATCATCCCCCAGATGGAGAACACATTGAACGGCTCCACACCGATCACCGGCCCTATGAGCTTGTTCAGCAGGCCGATGTCGGCACTGGCCAGGAAGATCCAGGCAATCGTGTAGAGGATGCCGGGGATCACGAGCGGGATCATGGAGGCTGCGAAGAACAGCGCCTTGAACGGCACGTCGGTGCGGACGTTGAGGTAAGCGAGGGCCGTTCCGACGACCAGCGACAGCAGCGCCGCTCCTGCCGCGAAGCGGAGTGAATTGCTGAGCAGAGCCCCGATGCCATGCTCGGAGTAGGCTCGGCCGAAGGCGGCCAGCGTGAAACCAGCGTCAGCGAAGAACGTGCCCCAGACGAGATAGAAGAGCGGGACGAGGGCCAAGTACCCGATGATGACGACCACCCCGCCGGTGATCAGGGTCTGGGCGCTCGGGAGCGCCAGAAGCCGGCGGCCTCCGAATCCCTGCAAACTGATGCCTGCGTCTCGCACTCGCTGGGTCATCCGACTTCCGCCCTCAGGTCGTGGTTCTCCCATGTCTCCATCCCGGCTGTGGGCCGCGGACCGACGGGGCGCCTGGAGGCGCCCCGTCGGTCCGCGTGATCCCCCGACGGGTCACTTACCCGCCTTCTCGCTGTTCTTCAGGATATCTTCGTATAACGCATTCCATTTGTCGCTTTCAGCCATCAGCTTCTCGATGGGGACGGGGAGCACTTCGACGCCCGCCATGCTGGGGTCTCCACTGATCGTGGAGGGAGTCAGCCCCGCGTCGGCGATCACCTGCTGGCCCTCCGTAAGCAGCCAATCTGTGAAGAGCAGGGCGGCGGCCGGGTGGGCGGCGTTCTTCATGAGGCCGATGCCGTTCGGGCGCGCGAACGCGGGCGACACCATGGGCTTGAAAGCCACCGGAGCGCCTTTCTTGGCGGCTTTAGCGGTGATGTAGCTGTAGTTGGACACCACCACTGCGAACTGACCGGCGCCCAGCAACTCGGATTGTACGGTATGCCCCTTCACGACCTTGGCGTTGGCTGCCATCTTGCGGAAGAGGGTCTCGATATCGGCGTCGCTCTTGCCGGTGCCGGCCCAGTAGTCCCACAGAGCGAGCATCCAGTCAGAATCGCTGAGCTCCATGGATATCTTGCCCTTCCATTTCGGGTCGGTGAGCTCCTCCCAGCTCTTAGGCTCTTCGCCGGGCTTCACCAGATCGGTGTTCCAGCTGGGGACAAAGAGGTTGATCCTGGTGGCCGTCCAACCGTCGAAGAGGCCGGCCGGAATCACCTTGTCGCGGGCCTCACCGGTGTACGGCGCGAGAACTGCCTGTTCGTTCGCCGCGATCATCTCGCCGGCATTGGTCTCCAACACGTCGTTGCCCTGGAAGTTGGCCGAGGATTCCTGGATGACTCTCTGCAGCACGGTTTCGCTGCCGGCGCGATACACGCTGACGCTGAGGTCGAAGGTGTCCTCGAACACTTGGACAACCCCATCGACGATGTCGCTCGTCATGGAGGTGTAGATGACCAGCTCACCTTCCTTCTCGGCGGCGGCGGTAAGAGCGGCGCGGCGCTTCTCCCCGGTCATGCCGTCGTACTGGGCGTAGACTTTCCCTGCCTCGATGAGCTCGGGCGTCGCCGCTTTGGCGGTGCCGGTGGTGTCGCTGCCGGTTGCGGCGGCGGTCGTTGCGGTCTCTCGGGCTGTGGTCGCGGTCGGGCTGCTCGAGCAGCCGACCAGGAGGCCGAGCGCCAGGATAACGACTATCAGCGCTGCGAGTGGACGAGGAACATGCATTTATTCACTCCTTGGACTCGTCGAGGCCGGGCACTGCCGCCCGGGGGCGCGAGCCGCCCCCGGGCCGTTCGACACTCACTACTTGACCTTCTCGCCCCCTTCAAGGATCTGGGCGTACAGATCGTCCCACTTCTTGCCTTCGTTCAGCAGCTTGTCTTCAGGCACTTCGGCCACGGCGGCTCCCGCAAGTGGGTCGTCCTCGCCGCCCGCCACGGATCCGATCCTGGTGGCGTCCCTGATCACCTGCTGACCCTCGGCCAGCTCGAAGTCCATGAAGAGAAGAGCCGCCGCCGGGTGCGTGGCCGTCTTCATGAGTGCCTCTCCGTTCGGGCGTACCACCAACGGCTGGACGAAACTGCCGTCCGCCGCCTTCCAGGCTACGGGAGCACCCTTCTTGGTGGCCTTGTCCACCGTGTGGCTATACAGTGACAGCCCCACCCAGAACTGGCCGGCCGAGAGGAGCTCGCCCTGCACGGTGTGCCCCTTGACTACCTTGGCGTTGGCCGCGAGACGCTTGAACAGGTCGCTGGCCTCCTCTTCGCTCTTCCCTTGCGCGATGTAGTAGTCGAAGAGTGTCGTGAACCAGTCGACGTCGCCCACCTCCATGGAGATCTTGCCCTTCCACTTGGGGTCGGCGAGCTCTTCCAGGGTCTTGGGCTCTTCGCCGGGCTTCACCAGATCGGTGTTCCAGCCCACCACGAAGACGTTGAAGCGCGAGGCCGTCCAGCCGTCCTTCTGACCCTCAGGCCTCACCTTGTCGCGAAGCTCGGAGGAGTAGTCGGCCAGGAAGCCCTTGTCGTAGGCCACGTTCAGCTCGAGCGCGTTGGTCTCGAGGATGTCGTTGCCGAAGTAGGCCGCGTCCTGCTCTTGGAGTACCCGCTGGAGCACCGATTCTGAGTTGGCGCGGTAGACATTCACGGTGATGTCGTACAGGTCCTCGAACGCGTCCACGAGCTTGTCCATGTCGGTGTTCGACGTGTAGACATTGAGCTCGCCTTCCTTCTCCGCGGCGGCGACGAGGGCGTCGTGCCGTTCCTGGCCGGTCATCGCGTTGAACTTCGCGTAGACCTCTTCGGCGGCGGTCGTGCTCGGAGCTTCGGCGACCGTGGTCGCCGTGGCGACGCCGGCCGCCGCGGTGGTCGCGGTGCCGTTCGTCTCCCCTCCGCATCCGAACGCGGCGACCGCGAGAGCCAGTACCACCAGACCTATCGTGACGTGGATCAGTTTGGTCTTTGGCTTCTCCATGTACTCCTCCCCCTTTTCTTGCGACCTACGGCATTGATATGCGTGTTCGGCACGCGAGCCCCGATCTCGCGGGGCGAGCCGCGGGATAGCGGAGCGGGACGCTGATTGCGGAGGTGGAGGAGGAGGCAGAGGAGTGGCTGTTCTCCGGCGCCGGGCCGCCGCCGATCTTGAGCGGCTGGAGCTTTGCCTCCGTCCGCTCAAGACGCAGGCCAACCTGCCCATGCCCGGTCTTTCTTGGGACGAATGCGTGCCCCCCGGCACAGCCCCCCTTGTATCTCGCCTAGCGGTCCGGCGTTCTGCTGACGAGTACAAAATAGCAGGCCGCAGTGCTACAGTCAACACGAGTACTCCGTGGATCTCGCAGGGTGGTCGCGCGACCCGCGGAGAGCCTGTCCATCGCCGTCGGAGCGGAGTGGCGGCCTCTGGAGAAGGAAGGCCATAGATGAAGCTGTCCCTTGGGTCCACGTCTACCCGGACGTTCATGGTCATACCGGCGGCCGTTCTGCTCGAACAGGCGCATCGGAGAAGGCCGCTGCGCCCCCGGTGGCTACCCGTCATGGCCTGGGGTTTCTTACAGTACTGCTATGTGGGTCGCTACAGGAATCGGTATGGCGGCGGAGGGCCCGGCCTCTCCCGCCCTCCAGAACGCCTGCTCTCCAGCGGCCCCTACGCGGTCACCAGGAACCCGATGTACCTGGGGCACCTCATCTTCCTGGGCGGCCTTGCTCTGTTCACCCGGTCCCCTGTTGCCACCTTCGTCGCCATGGCGCATGTTCCCTGGTTCGAGGGGCGGGTGCGCGGAGACGAGGAGAACCTCGAGCGGCTGTTCGGAGACGAGTATCGAGAGTATCGTGACCGGGTGCCGCGCTGGCTGCCGTGGTTGCCCTGATCGCGCGGCGCGAGCGATACGGGATTGACACCCCAGGGGAGGAAGCGGTGAGAGGCACCAGGTGAGAGAGCGTTTCCTGGTCGACCATCGTGCACTGCGCTCTCTGCGGGAGGGCAGCTACCGGAAGTTCTTCGTCGGCCACGCGGTGTCCGTAGTGGGCACTTGGATGCAGAGAGTTGCTCAGGACTGGCTGGTGTTCGAGCTCACCGGTAGTCCCGTGGCGCTCGGGTGGACTCTTGCCTTCCAGTTCCTTCCGATGCTGGTCTTTGGCTTGTGGGGTGGGACTCTGGCCGACCGCATGGACAAGAGGAAGATCGTCATGTGGACCCAGGCCGCCCAGGCGCTGCTGGCCCTGGCCTTGGGCCTGCTCGCGGCCTTGGGTGTGGTGCAGCTCTGGATGGTCTACGGGCTCGCGTTGCTACTGGGGTGCGTTACCGTACTCGATGTTCCCGCTCGACACGGGCTCGTGTCGGAGATGGTGCCGCCCGAGAACATCGTCAACGCCCAGAGCCTCAGCAGCTCCGTGCACAACACAGGACGCCTGGTGGGACCGGCGGTAGCCGGGGCCGTCATCTCGCTCATGGGCATCTCGGCAGCCTTCATGCTCAACAGCCTCTCGTTCATCCCAGTGATCCTGGCCTTGCGTTCCATCGACCCAGACAGCCTGTATCGCGGCGAGCCCGCCGCAAGAGCCCGGGGGCAGACGCGCGAAGCGCTCACCTACGTGTGGCGCCGGCCGCGGCTGCGCATGACCATGCTCCTGGTCACTGTGATCGCTCTGCTTGGACAGAACTTCCGGGTGGTCCTGCCGGCCCTGGCCGTGGACACGCTCGCGGGGGGAGCCTCCACCTACGGCAACCTGATGGCGCTTCTCGGCTTGGGAGCGGTAGTTGGGGCCCTCACGACTGCGTGGGTGGGCGGGACGACGGGAGGATGGTTGACGGGCGCAGGCCTCGCGTTCGGCGCGGTGTGTCTTGCCGGCGCCTTCGCGCCCGGTCTGTGGACGGTGTTCGCGCTCATGGTGCTCCTCGGCGCGACGAACTCCCTGTTCAACACGGTGGCGCTGTCGTTACTCCAGGTGGATTCGAGCTCGTCGCTCCGGGGCCGGCTCGCCTCGCTGCACGCCGTTGCCTTTCTGGGCAGCACGCCGTTCGGCGGGCCGCTCGTGGGTTGGATAGTCGAGAGCTGGGGCCCCCGTGCCGGCCTTGCGGTCGGGGGGGGGTCGGCACTTGCGGCCGCGTTAGTGGCATTCGCCTACCTGCGCGCCGTCGCCGCCGAAGCCGAGCCCGGAGTCGCGGTCGCCCCGTAGGGCGCCTTCAGGCTGCGTGCGGCCTCGCTAACTGCGCGCCGAGCCGCGCCCCGGGGCGGCAGCCCCCACCTGCGTCCAGCTCGACTACGCACCCCAGTACCTGGCCCAGTCGGAGCGCACCTGCGCCAGATGCTCGGCCGGAGGCATCGCGATCGGTGGATACCGGTGCTTCTTGGTCGCGTCGATGCCCATCTTGGTGGACAAGCGCCGGCTGGGATCGAGCTGAAGTACGCTTTCGTCCGCCTGGGATGGGTCGAGGCGCACCGCCGGATACCCGGGTACCTGGAAGACGTCCCGGTGGGGCTGCATGCGAAACGAGAGGGCCCAGTTCAGCGCGAAGGGGTCGCGGATGTCGATGTCGTCGTCTACGGCCACACAGAGCTTGCCCAAGGTCGGGTCCACCGACCAGGCTCCGAGGATCGCCTGCCGCGCCTGGCCCTCGTGCTCCCAGCGCCCGCGGATGGCCATATAGGCGGCCGCTCCTCCCGCCTCCAGCAGGTGCACGTCGGTGACGGGCAGGCGCAGGTCGTCCATGAGGGTCTTGGCCACGGCGGACTCCCTCCCGATGCTGCGGATCATGCTTGATTCGCTGGGCGGCATCTGGCTGAGGAAGGCGTGGTAGATGGGCTCCGACCTGTGGGTGATGCAGGTGACGTCGAGAATATAGGAGTCGGCCACCGGCCCCATGTATCCCGTGTATTCCCCGAAGGGCCCCTCGCGCTCCAGCTCGTGCAGGCGAAAATAGCCCTCGATGACTATCTCGGCGCGGGCGGGCACCAGCAGATCGACGGTTTCCGCCGGCGCCACCTCCAGAGGCTCGCGTCGCAATCCGCCGGCCATGGCGTACTCCTCGACGCCGTAGGGCACCCGCGCCACCGAGCAGAGGCCGAGCGCCGGCTCCGTGCCCAGCACGATCGCCACCGGGGTACGCTCGCCGCGGGCTTCCCACATGTCCACGTGCTTGCGTCCGTGCTGAACGAAGTTGATCCAGACACCCAACGTGCGCGGCCCCTTCACCTGGGCCCGGTAGGTGCCCACGTTGTGCGCCCCCGTCTCGGGATCTTTGGTCACCACCAGGGGGGCCGTGAGGTAGGGTCCGGGGTCTTCCCCGACGGTCCAGGTGGGAATGGGAAAGATGGTCACGTCGGCCTGGTCGCCTTCGCGCACCACGTCTTTTACCGGGCCGCCGCCGACCGTTCGCGGCGCTACCGGTGAGCTCGCCGCCCGGCGCCAGGCCTCAGTTATGGCCCTGGGCTCGGGCTCCACCTCGAGGGCGAGTGCGTATATGCGCCGACTTCCCCCGAGCGCGCCGAGCACGACGGGGATGTCGTACCCCGCGACGTTCTCGAACAACAGAGCCGGCCGCTCCGCTTCTGGGATGTCTCTGAACGCCACGCGCCCCACGGCGCTTATCTCCCAGTCCTTGTCCACCCGGGTCGCGATCCGCTTGAGCCGGCCTTCCCGTTCGAGGCGTCCCAGGTAGTCACGCAGGTCGAGGTATGGCACGGCTCCCCCTCTCATAGTTGTCTGACCGTGCGACGGTAGCGTTCTAGTGAGTTAGGTACAAATCGATATTCCAATGACTAGCAGTTGATTAATTCTTATGGTAACTGTGGAGCATGTCGGTGACTCTGCACACCCTGGCCGTGTTCTCGTCCGTCGTGGAGCGGCAGGGGATCGCCTCCGCGGCCGAGGAGACCGGCCTCAGCCGGTCGGCGGTCTCCTTCCAGGTGGCCGCGCTTCAGACGCACTTCGCCTCGTCCCTGCTCCAGCGCCGTCACGGGCGTCTCGTTCCCACGGAGACCGGCGCCGAGGTGCACCGGTACGCACGGCACGCCCTCGCCGTCATGACCGACGCCGGCCGGCACCTCCAGGCCGGCGTCGCACGGACCGGGCCCTTCGCCATCGGCGCCGGCCTCAGCATGGGGAACTACATCTTGCCCGAGTTGGTGGCCGCGTTCGAGCGCGAGACAGGCGCGGGCCCGTTCCACCTGGCTCTGCGGAACACAGAGGAAGTGGTAGCCATGATCGGCCGCCACGAGCTCGACCTCGGTGTGGTGAGCGCGGGCCCGCTCCCCGCGGGGCTCGTGGGGGAGCCCTGTGGTGGCGCTTCTCTTGTCCTCATCGGCGGCCCGGAGGGCGCGCTCTGGGGTCACTCCGAGCCTAAGCCGCCGGAGCTGGCCCGCCTGCCCTTCGTGGCGCCGCCTGTGGGGTCGTTCCTCCGTGAGGCCGCCGATCACGCGCTTGCGGCCCTGGGCGTGGTTCGCTACGAGATCCGACTGGAGGTGGAGGGGGCGGAGGCGATCAAGCGGGTGGTCATGGCGGGAGACGCCGTGGCTGTGGTGGTGGATCGCACCGTGGCGGTCGAGAGCGAGCGGGGGGATCTGTGGGTGGCGCGGCCCTTCGGTGGGTCCCGCTCCCTCTCGTACCAGCTCGTCCGACGGGACACTGGACAGCTGGCCGAGGTCCTGGTGAGCTTCTCCCGATTTCTGCGGGAGCGGCTCGCATGACCTGCCCGCCGGGCCACTCCGCCGGCGCCCGGACCGGTCTGCCCGATCTCCGGTGGATGACCCTGGATCGCCTCCGCGCCTTCGTGGCCGCCGTGGACGCCGGTACCATGAGCCGCGCGGCTGCGCAGATGTACGTGAGTCAGCCCGCGTTCAGCCAGCGCATCGGCGCGCTCGAGGACGTGCTGGGCGTGAGGCTGCTGCAGCGCGGCCGTCACGGCGTGTCTGTCACAGTCGAGGGCGCCGTCCTCTACTCCGCCGCCCGTTCGGTGCTGGACGGGATGGTTGAGGTGGAGGAGCGCGTACGGCAATTGGAGGGCGGCGTGCGCGGGAGGGTGCATGTGGGGGCCGCCGTCTCGATAGGGAGCTACCTCGTTGCTCCGCATCTGTACGCATTCCGGAAGTCGGATCCGGCCGTGGAAGTCACCTTGCTGCTACGCGCCCAAGGAGAAGTGGAAGGGGCCGTCGTTCGAGGGGAGGTGGACGCGGCGTGCCTATTCGGGATACCCGAGCCGCAGGCACCCTTGACGGTGGCCGGCGTGGGCGAGATCGAATTCGTGCCGGTTGTTGGTCCGGGGCAGAAGTGGGACGCCGGCCTGGTGATGCTTGACGAGTCCGAGCCCGCCCGGCGCCTGGTGCAGCGCGGACTTGACGAGGCCGGGCTCGGCGGTCTCCCCGTGCTCTTCAGCGCGGAGCAGCCGGAGGCTGTCAAGCGCTATCTCCGCACACGTCCTGGGTTCGCCCTTCTGCCCGAGCCGGGGGTGTGCGAGGAAGTGCGCCGGGGCGCCCTGTGTCGAGTGTCGGCGGACGCGCCGGTGGTGAGGGTGTCGGTGTCGGTGGTCTACAGCCTCGCGGAGCCTACCGATATGATCCGGCGGGTGGTCTCGTGTCTTGTTGCCGCCGTCTCTGGGGAGCCGCTGGAGCCGGGGCCGGGGTTGGTTGACGCTGGATAGGGGGGCTGCTAAGGTTTGAGCTGTCAGAAGAACGCCGGACCGACTAGCGGGCTCATCGGTTCCCCGGACGCGGGACCGGGCCTGGGTCTGGGGGCCAATGGGGGTTCATCCAAAGTTGCGTGGGGGCCGCGCGCGCTCGGTGTGCCCTGCCGCATCGCGAACGGAGGGTATTCATGGAGGGTTCGAACCTTTTCGAGTCGGAGCCGCAGCTGAGTGCGAAAGTGCCGCGGTCGTATCCTGATCTTCGCGATCACCTGAAGAACCTCGAGGATCGCGGCCTGTTGCGACGCGTCGATCGTGAGATGAACAAGGACACCGAGATCCACCCCCTCGTCCGTTGGCAGTACCGCGGCGGTATCCCACCGAAGGATCGCAAGGCCTGGCTGTTCGAGAACCCTGTCGACTCCCGTGGTAGGCACTACGACATCCCCGTGGCCATCGCGGCCCTGGCCGCGAACGAGGACGTCTACCTGACGGGGCTGGGTGTCGAGTCCGCCGCGGACCTGGGCGCGAAATGGGCGCACGCGATGAGTCACCTGAAAGAGGCCGTGGTGGTGGACGAAGGCCCGTGCCAGGAGGTCGTGCGCATCGGCGACGAGCTCGACGCCGAAGGCATGGGTGTGGACGAGATCCCGGTGCCCATAAGCACGCCGGGGTTCGACAACGCTCCGTACTCGACCTGTACGCATTGGTTCACCGCCGATCCGGACACGGGGATCCAGAACATCGGCAACTACCGGGGCCAGATGAAGCAGCGCCGCAAAGTGGGCGTGTTCCCCAGCGGGCTCGGCCAGGACATCTACGTGCACTGGGAGAAGGCACGGGCGCGGGGTGAACGTCTCCCGGCCGCTCTGGTCCTGGGTGGACCCCCGGCAGTCTCGTATGCCGCTGTCCAGAAGGTGCCGTACGGCATCGACGAACTCTCCGTGGCCGGCGGCCTGGTGGGAGAGCCCATCAGGGTCGTGAAGTGCAAGACGGTACCCCTGGTGGTGCCCGCGGAAGCTGAGATCGTCATCGAGGGCTTCATCAATACCGATTACTACGAGCCCGAAGGCCCCTTCGGCGAGTCGCACGGCTACATGCACCCACGGCAGCTCAACCCGTTCATGGAGGTGACGGCCATCACTCGGCGCAAGGACGCCATCTTCGTCGGGTTCATCAGCCAGGTGACCCCGAGCGAGTCGTCCATGATCAAGAAGCTGGGCTACGAGCCGCTCTTCTTGAACTTCTTGCGCAACACGCTGTCGATCAAGAGCGTCACCAAGGTGACGATGCATGAGCCTCTCACCAATCTGAGGAAGCTCATCGTCATCAACTTCGACAAGTCGCGCAACGAGTCGCAGGTGTGGCGCGCCCTTCACGCCGCCAGCGCCTTCAACCAAGGGGTGGGAAAGATCATCGTGGCGGTCGACGAGGACATCGACGGCAACGACGCGGCGACCGTCATGTGGGCCATGTCGTACCGTATGAAGCCGCACAAGGATGTGGAGATCATCGGCCACCGCGAGAAGGGGCACGCGCCACCGTTCCTGGGCGCCAGCGACAGCCAGGACGTAGCCACTCACTCGGATCCGGCCGATGACTCCGCCATGCTCATCGACGCCACGCTGAAAGAGCCCTTCCCGCCCATCTCCCTGCCCGCCCGCGAGTACATGGAGCGGGCGAAAGAGATCTGGGAGGAGCTCGGGCTGCCGGAGCTCCGGCCGGAGAACCCCTGGTTCGGGTACTCCCTCGGGCAGTGGGACGACGAGCTGGCCAAGGAAGCGGAGCTCGCAGTGCAAGGACGCCACTTCGAGACCGGGGACAAACTCGAAGCTCTGCGGGTTCCCGTGGAGGAGCTAGGGAAGTAGTTCTCGATACACTGGAAGAGCGCATGACGGGGTTCATCGAAGGGAGGGAGGTCTTGGTGACATCAGGAAGTGGGGAGCCTCGGTTCGAGTACCGGGGTCTGAGGGAGTGGATCGAGCGTGCGGACGCGGCCGGGCATCTGCGGCGCGTCGAGGGGGCTTCGTGGGAGGCCGACATCGGGAACATCACCGAGATGCTCCACCACTCCTACCCGGCTCCCGCGGCCCTGTTCGACCAGATCCCGGGGTTCGAACCCGGCTTTCGAGTACTCACCAACGTGCTCGGAAGCGGCGACACCATCGCCCTCAGCCTTGGGCTGCCCGCCGGGCTGTCCAAAGCTGAACTCAGCGAGGCCGTGCGCGGGCTTCTCGCCCGCGGCGGCGCCGTGCCGGTGCGGCACGTGGATTCCGGTCCGGTCATGGAGAACGTAGCCACGGGCGGCGATGTCGATCTTCTCAAGTTCCCCACGCCTCTCTGGCACGAACAGGACGGCGGCCGCTACATCGGCACGGCCAGTTACGACGTCACCCGCGACCCGGACCGGCCCGAATGGGTCAACGTCGGCACGTACCGCGTGATGCTGCACGGCAGGAACACCGTGGGGTTCTACATCTCTCCCGGCAAACACGGGCGCGTTCACAGGGACACCTACTTCGCCCGGGGGGAGGCGTGTCCCGTGGCGATGGTGTTTGGCGGCGACCCGCTCACCTTCCTCATGGCAAGCACGGAGCTGCCGCACGGGGTGAGCGAGTACGAGTTCATCGGAAGCCTGCGAGGCGAGCCCGTCGAAGTGATCAAGGGGCCGGTGACGGGCCTGCCGTTCCCGGCGGACGCCGAGATCGTGGTAGAAGGCTTCGCCCGGCCCGGCAATGATCTGCTCGAAGGTCCCTTTGGCGAATGGACGGGCTACTACGCCAGCTCGGCCCGGCCGGAACCGGTGGTGGAGGTGGAGGCGGTGTACCACCGCAACGATCCCATCCTGGTGGGCTCTCCTCCCAACCGCCCGCCGGATGAACTCTGCCGCTACCGTGCCCTCATCCGGTCGGCGCTCCTGCGTGAAGAGATCGGGCGGGCCGGCGTGCCCGGCGTGACCGGGGTTTGGGCGCACGAGGCGGGTGGCAACCGCATGCTGTTGGGCGTGTCCATCAGCCAGCAGTACCCGGGCCACGCCGCCCAGGCGGGTCACGTGGCCGCCATGTGCCACGTGGGCGCCTACGCAGGGCGGTACGTCGTCGTGGTCGACGACGACATCGACGTCACCGATCTCGAGGAGCTGGTGTGGGCCATGTGTACGCGCAGCGAGCCCGCCGAGTCCATAGACATCATCCAGCGGGCGTGGAGCACGCCCCTCGACCCCCGCATCCCGCCCGAACGCAAGGAGGCGGGGGACCTGGTGAACTCCCGCGCGATCATCGACGCCACGCGCCCCTTCCACTGGCGCGAGCGCTTTCCGGCTGTGAACTTGCCGAGGCGGTCCACCATGGAGGAGACTCGGGCCCGATGGGGGTATCTGCTGCGATGAGTTCCGACGAGGAGAGGCCCGACGACAGGAAAGAGGCCCACCCGTCCGGCTCAGATAGGTCCGGGGAACCCACCTATCACGAGCAGACCGACCGGAAGTTCGTGCGTGAGGTCAGCGGGGCGTACAACTTGAGCGAGGAGCTCGCACGCCTCCGCGCCCAGCCGCGGGTGCGAAAGGGTGCCGAGATCCCGTTCGTTGACGGTCCCCAGGCCTACAGCAAGCACTACATGGAGCCCAAGGACGGTCTCGGACAGACCCTGCACGTGCACCTGGAGGAGTACGGGCCCGGCGGGGCCTCGCAGAAGCACGGCCACGTGAACGAGGCCCTGTTTTACATCATCGACGGGGAGGGAGCCGAGGTCCACGACGGCGTGCGCTACGAATGGGAGGCCGGCGACGTGGCGGCCGTGCACAACAACTGCGTGCACCAGCACTTCAACCGCCGCTCGGACCGCCCCGCCAGAGCCCTCGTGCTGAAGACGAAGCCCATGTACATGTTCATGAACATGCTGTTC
>CAZDGO010000021.1:0-15015 GCA_964504825.1 uncultured Gaiellales bacterium | reverse complement strand
CCAGCAGCGACACGGCCCACGCCACGAGGAATGTCGACACGACCTCCGCGGACATGAGCAACTTGGGTTCGTTCCAGAGGACACCACCCCAGGTCATGAGCATCACAGGGAAGCTCAGGGTAAGTGAGAGGACCCAAGAGACGGTGGCCAGGGTAAGGAGCCGCCAGACGCGGGTCGGCACACCCCAGCGGAGCACTAGGGTGCCCAGCCCAGCGACGCCACCACACGTGGCCATGGTGATGGCGGTCCATGTCACCGCACCGTGGAAGAAGACGACTCTGATGTCGGCGCCCAAGGTGGCGTCCGGAGGGACAATCACCAGGCCAATAGCGGCCGAGACGACGCCGGCGATGGCCACGGCGATCGGCCATCGGCTCCGAGTGGCAGCCGAGTCCGAGCGCCCTGCGCCAAATGTCACATTCTGTTCCGCGATCCTGTCCACGGATGAACAGGCTACCCAAAACCTCCAGACACGACAAGGGCTACAATCTAGTGAGCGGGACCATTGCGAGCGGAAGGAGTGGCGTGACGGAGCGACTCTGGGCCCCATGGCGCATGCGCTACATCATCGAGGATAAGCCCGAGGGATGCCTATTCTGCACCAAGCGCGGAGCGACCGACGACCGCGAGAACCACATCGTATGGCGAGGGGAACGCGCCTTCGTTCTGCTCAACACGTACCCGTATAACAATGGTCACTTGATGGTCGCCCCCCACGCCCATATCGCCGATCTCGAAGACCTTCCTACCGAGACCTTGGTGGAGATCATGTCCCTCACCCAAGACGCGATACGAGCGCTCAAGCGCGGGTTCCATCCCGAGGGGGTCAACGTGGGCATCAACCTCGGAGCGGCCGCGGGTGCGGGGATCAAGGATCACCTACATCTGCACATCGTGCCACGGTGGGCAGGCGACACCAACTTCATGCCCGTCGTCGCCGACGTGCGGGTGATCCCTCAGTCCCTCGACCACGCCCACGCCCTTCTGAGCCGGGCGTTCGCCGAGATCAAAGGCTAGCTTCGCGAAAGGAGATCGGCGGGTCACCGAGGGTCGAGGTGGTCACCGAGGGTCGGGGACGCCCTCTAGCCGCAGAATCTCCGAGAGAGCCGCTCGGGCCACCTCCATCTGGTCCGCCGAGGGCTCCCGTGTGGTCACACCCTCCTGGAGGACGCGGCCCGGCCACGAGAGCGCGTGCGCGACCTTCGATCCGGGGTGCTGCGACATCCAACGGTAGACCTCCATCGCCGCTCCAGTGCTCACCAGGCCGGTGACGACAGCGGCGGCAGCGGGTGGGCGCCGCCAGATTCGACGCAGCATGACGTTGCTCAGCAGCGTGATCCCGGCAAGCGGCCCCACCAGGTTCGAGCCACAGCGCTCGTGTTCCTTGGTCGCCTCGGCCTGCGCACCCCCCGCAAGCGCGCGCTCGAATTCGCCGATACTCTTGTGCTCGGCCCCATGGTACGCGGCGAGATCCGACCCCCGGAGAGCGACCAAAGCCGGCGCCAAGCCGAGCACAAGCGCTCCCAACTCCCGACCCAGCGTCGGCCCTCGCCCACGTCGCATCACCGAGGTAGCCAGAGTAGAGCCGACTAGAGCGCCGAGAATGCGCGGAGACTCAAAAGGCAGGACCGCCGAGCGGAGTCGCGACTTCACCACCGGTATCACGGCGAGCGCGTCACCCAAGCGGACGAGACCCCTCAGCAAGGGCCAGCGGCCACCATCCGCCGAGGTGAGGCGGAACGTCTTGGCGCCGGATGCCACCCCGACGGAGCCATCCTCCTCGCGGACCGCGGCCGCCCAGTATCCCGCGGTATGGAGAAGAAGGCCGTTCTCGAGGGCCATGCCCCCAACGCGCAGGCCTTGGGGTCGGGGGACAGAGCCGAACGATCCGTGTTTCACATGCGCATCTGATATGGGTAGTCCAGTCACTGATTCACCTCGAGGGGTCGTCGATTCATGCCGATCGGCCGCATCTGAGGGGCGCTGCTATGCACCCGGATCCTGGTCGGGGGCCAGCGCAGCGTCCTCGCGCAACAAGAAACCGGCGGAGGCCTCTCGCCGTATGGTCGCCCAATAGGGGAGCGCGATCACCGCGCTCAGAGTCATCGCCACGACACCGATGGCCACGAACACGCGCTGCTCGCCCAGAGCACCCCCAAGGACGCCACCAAGCAGGAGACCGGCCGTCGAAGACATCTGGCCGAATCCGGTCCTCACCGCGATGATACGGCCTTTGTCGGGCCGCGGAGGGACTTCCTGGAACAGAGTCATCGATCCGACGATGGCGCCCACGTTGGCTGCGGCAGCCACGGCGAGAAGCACCGTGCAGACCCAGAAACTCCGGCTCAGACCCACACCAACGAAACACGCCGCCATGACTCCGAACGAGACGGCCACGTAAAGGTTGCGATCTCCCTTGTAGTCCAGACGACTCGCCATGATCCCCCCGACGATCCAACCACATGAAGCGATCGCTTCCATGATGGCGAAGCCACCAGCACCCCTGCCGAACACCCTCAGCGCCAGACCGTAGGCATTGGGCGTGCTCATCATTATCACCAGCATCGGGGCCAAAGCGAGCAGCAGGTTGGTCCTTAGAGCCCTCGACATCCACACAACACCCACTACCCGCGGCGACCCCCGCAAGAGTGTGCTCAGACTCGCGCCGGAGAACCGCACGGCGGTGGCCGGCAGGGCTAACAACAGCGTCGCGGAGATCAAGTAGCTCGCCGAATCCGCCACGAAGGTGATGGTGTAGCCGGCCAGAGCCACCAAGGCCCCACCTACTAGATAGCCGCCCAACTCCGCGCCTTCCCGCGCGATGCTCAGGTACGAGTTGGCCTTCACCAAACCTTCGACCGGAACCAAGTCCCCTACCACCTTCACCTGACTTGGATTGAAGAGCGCGGAGAACACGCCCACGGAGCCCGCCACCGCGTATATGAGTCCCACCGAGCGACCCGCGGCGAGGGGCATCATGAGCATCATGACCGCGCGGGCCACATCGGCGACCACCATCAGGCGCCGAGCCTCGAACCGGTCGATCAAGGCCCCACCGAAGAAGGTCATGACCACCAGAGGCAACGTGGCGGCCGCAAGGATGCCACCCATGTGCAGCACCGACCCTGTGAGGTCGAACACCATCACCGCGAGAGCGACGGTCGAGACCGAGGTGCCCAAGCTGGATAGCCCCTGCGCGGCCAGCACCCGCGCGAACGGCCGGTTGCTTAGCAAGACAGCCTACCTCCCAAGGGAGACATGACGGCGGACCAGAGGCACAGACCGCCAGAACCTCCACCCTGAGTAGCATAGCATTGGCCCGACGCGTACCCCCGTCGCGCCGCTCATGCCCCGGCAAGACAGAATCAGGCGAAGTCCCCCAAGAACCGCACCTTCTGGAACTGCAGGTGGAAATCGATCTGCTCGGAGCGACGGTATTGTTCGCTCTCGCCCTCGAGGATACCGACGAAAGCCGCCACGACCTCCGGATCGAACTGCGTTCCGCTCGCCCCCTCCAACTCGGTCACAGCCTCCTTCGGCGATCGCCTGAGGCGGTACGGCCTATCAGACACCATCGCCGAATAGCTGTCGGCCACCGCCACGATGCGGCTGATAATGGGGATCTCCTCCCCGTAGAGCCCGTGAGGATACCCGGCCCCGTCGAAACGCTCGTGGTGATGCAGCACGATCAGGCCCAGTTCCTCGAACTCATGCATGTTGCTCAGGACCTTCTGTCCTGCCATGCTGTGCCCCCTGACGATGTCCCATTCGGAGTCTACCAGGCGTTCCCGGCTGTTCAGGACCCGGTCGGGAACACTGATCTTGCCCAAGTCGTGCAGCAACCCGGCGAGGCGGGCCAGGTTGCGCTGACGAGGGCTGAGCCCCAGCCGGCGCGCGAGGTCGAAGGAGTACTGAGCCACGGCGGCAGAATGCTGGGCGGTGTAGTTATCCTTGAGGTCCAGAGCCGTGATCATGCTGGCGGCCATCTGAAGAGAGAAGCGCTCCAAGCTCTGGGTGAGCTCTTTCTGCCGACCGAAGCTTCGAAACGCGTAGACAAGGCCCAGGACCGGCAGGAAGAGAAGAACGAACACTCCCCGTCCCTGGTTCTCGAAGCTGTACACGAGGCCGAGGCTCAGAAGAAGAAAGAAGAGACTAAAGGGCAGGTACGGCTTGAAGCTCTCATCGAACCACCGGCGCGGTCCCACTCCGCGCCGCAGCCACATGATGGGTACGAAGAGCAGGTAGTCGAGCGCTTGATACGTCGCGCCGGCGGCGACTCCACCTACTGCGACGGCCACCGCCGACGGCCCCGAAAACTGAGCGGTGACCCAATAGAACACGAGACCACACGCGCCGCCCGCCATGGAGAACGCGCTACTGATGAAGGCAGTGCGCGCCAGTTGACCTTTCTCATAGCTCGCAACGGCACCACAGGCCGCCACCACCCCCCCGGCAAGAGGACCCAGGAGGACGGCCGCTAGAAAGTCGGCCAAGAAACCCGCGGAGACATCGGTCCCCTCGCCGACACGGACACGCAGTCGCTCGGCAAAGACACCCACGGCTGCAAACAGCGCCGCGGCAATGACACCCGACCATGTCACATAACCAAGACCCCGCCACTGCATCTGAACATAGACTAGCGCACCGAAGAAAACGACCGCCGCGATACAGACCGCCAGGACATACCATTGCCACGATGCGACCCTGGCAAGGCCAGCAGGCGCTGAGGCAGTCTGTGTCGAACTAGGTGATCCGGTGCCGACGCTCAAAAAGGCCAGTCTCCCCATGTCTTGTGCTTGAGACTACTCCTTGAATGAATCGGCACCCGGACCGAGTGGCTTGAGTGCTATGCGGACATCACGAACCCTGAGCGACTACCAACCTGAAGTTCTCATCAATTTCTCCTCTCTCCCGCCACGCAAAAACACGTCTGCGCGCCATACATGGGCGCACGGCGACGTGCCATCGCGGGCCTTGGAAACTTCGCTCCCTTTTCTCCGACCGACGCGCGTCTTGCAGGGGTCCCATCCACCCGCCGGCGAACCATCCACCGTTGACGCGCACCTCACTCGATCGCACCCTGACCGGTCCCATCCAAGACCGAAAATATGCAGGCTTTAATGCGAGCGTACGCCCAACCTATACCACGACTCCAGTCCCTGTCAACAACATTACTCTGCCGGTACGCAGGTAGAATAAATGGTAAAGGAGCTGCCGGGTCCTCAATCGTTCCTGCGAGTCTACAACTGAGCGGTCCAGTCGCCGATATATCCCGACAGTGGAATTTCCGACCCCTGGAGGTCGCGCCATGAGATCGACAGATGACGACGCGCGCATTCGTGTACGGCACCGGGGTCGGCTCTCGATAGACCCGCCGACGATGCGCGCCGCAGGTGTTCTACTGGCCGCCACGGCGATCCTCGCGTTCATCGTGGCCGGTTGCTCCGCGGGGGGTTCCTCCGCTACGACACCCACTACAAAGGCCGCTGCGCCCGTCACCACTGCCGGGGTCTCGACCACCACCTCGACCACTGCCCCGACCCCCACCGGCGACAGCGGCACAACGGCGTCAAGTGCGACCACTGTCTCCGCTTCCGCCGGCGCCATCAAGACCTACGAAGACGCCACGTACCACTATGCCTTCGACTATCCGAAGGACTGGCAATTCACCGAAGACGTGTCGGTTACCGGATCCGTGGGGGGATCCTCGGCCAAGACGGTGGGGGTGTTCGATCCAAAGGGCGACCGCAATGGTGACACGCTGTTAGATGGCGTGGCCATCTCGATCTACAAACTCACCACGACTGTCGACGAATCGCTGATGTCGGTCTTCAAAGATGAATTGGCGTCGGCACTGCCGAGCCTCGAGGGTCAGTTGACCGATCCGGTGACGGTGGAGCCGCTGCGGGATACCTCGATCAACGGAGTGTCGGGATTCGAGACCACCTACATGTTCAAGAAGGGCGGCAAGACTCTGCGCTCGCGCATGATGTTCCTGGTGAAAGGCGATATCGAATACCAGATCACCGTGCAGTCGGTGGATAGCTCGTGGCAGAAAGAGCTATCGAAGCTGAACCTGGTCCTGAACTCCTTCCACACCCTGCCATAGCGCCTCGCGGGTCACTCCCAGGTCACCAGGGCCAGCTCGTTGGGGATGAGGACCCCCTCCTGCGCGGGCAACACCCGGACGGCATATCCGCGCGCGCCCGAAATGTCACACACGACAGCTCCTCGATATACATGTGCGTCGCCGTCTTGCGCCACCCAAGCCAAAGGCGCAGCGTGCCCGCTGCCCAACTGCCCCTCATGCGTCAACACTCCGCTATACGCCTCGACCTTGACGTCGCCGGGCCCCAGCGAGCCAAGGCGCACCTGCGCCTCGACCGAGAGTAGACTCCCGACGGCAACCTCACCGGCGCCGCCGTTCTCCACCGATACCACCGACACCTCGCTCCACGCATCACGCACCCGCGTCTTCCATGCCGCCAGCGACCGGGCTTTGGTGTATCCATCGGCGACCATCGCTCGATGTTGATCGGCCGCCGGGATATAGAAGCGCTCGGCATACTCGCCCACCATGCGCGCCGCTGAGAAGGCTGGGCCGAGGTGACGCATGGACGATTTCATCATGTGTATCCAGCCCCGTGGTAACCCATCGGAGCTGCGCTCGTAGAACAGTGGGACGACCTCCTGCTCCAACAGCGAATAGAGGGCCTGCGACTCCACGCGGTCCTGATATTCGGGGTCCGCGTACTCCTCACCCGAGCCGATGGCCCACCCTACTTCGGGTCGGTACCCCTCGACCCACCAACCATCCAACACCGACAGGTTGAGTCCGCCGTTCGGAACCACCTTCATCCCGCTCGTGCCGCTCGCCTCCATGGGGCGCCGCGGCGTGTTGAGCCATACGTCGACACCGCGCACCAACTCGCGGGACTTGGCCAAGTCGTAGTCTTCCAGGAACACGATGCGATGCTGCAATCCTTCCTGGGCCGCAAAATGCACGATCTGCCGGATCAGATCCTTGCCCGCGTCGTCGCGGGGATGCGCCTTGCCCGAAAAGATCAGCTGGACGGGTCGACGCTCGCTGAGCAGGATCGCCTTCAGTCGTTCTACCTCGCGGAGGAGAAGTGTGGCCCGCTTGTAGGTCGCGAAGCGGCGGGCGAAGCCGATGGTAAGCGCGTCCGAGGTAAGCGCCTCCTTGGCCGCATCGATCTCCCGCCGGGAAGCGTGGCGCCGCTCCGCCTGAGTGGCCAGCTGTGCACGTGCGTAGCTGACCAGCCGCTCCCGCTGGCGCACGTGGGTGCGCCAGAGTTCCTCGTCGGGGATGGCATCGACACGTGTCCACACCTCGACATCGGCCGGGTCCTCCTGCCATCGGGGGCCCAGGTAACGGTCGAACAACCGTGACATCTCGCCCGAGACCCACCCCCGCATGAGCACTCCGTTGGTGATCGACTCCACGGGGATTTCTTCGAGAGGGAACCCGGGCCAAGCCTCCTGCATCATGTGAGCCGTGACCCGGCGGTGAAGGCGGCTCACCGCGTTGCGACGTGGCGAGTGACGCACTGCGAGCGCCGCCACGTTGAAATCTTCGCGCTGGTCGTCCTTATGCACGCGACCCTTCTGAAGCAGCTCGTCGAGAGAGAGTCCCAGTTCCTTCACGTAGTCGCCGAAGTACTTCTCCATAAGAGTGCGAGGGAAGAGGTCGAAACCCGCGGGAACCGGGGTATGACTGGTGAACAGCGTGCCCGCGCCCGACGCTTGACGGGCCATGCCATAGTCAAGGCCCTCCCGAGCCATCAGAGTGCGGACCCGCTCCAAAGAGAGGAACGCTGAGTGCCCTTCGTTCATGTGGCACACGGAGGGCGCGATCCCCAGTGCGTCGAGGGCCCTCATGCCACCGATGCCCAAGACGATCTCCTGGCGAATGCGCTGCTCCGGACCCCCTCCGTAGAGTTCGTCGGTGACGTCCTGATCGACCTGATCGTTCTCGGGTAGGTTCGTATCAAGCAGGTAGAGCGGGATGCGCCCTACTTGGGCCGCCCACACCTGTACGGCCACCGACCGCCCCGCCAGGTCGACCCGCACTACGACAGGAGAACCGTCGACCAGACGCGCGGGCTGGATGGGCAGTGTGGCGAAGTCGTTGATGGGGTAGCGCTCGAGCTGCCAGCCATCGCTGCTCAGGTACTGTGAGAAGTAGCCCTTCTGGTAGAGCAGACCCATGCCCACCAGGGGCAGGCCCAGCCCGCTCGCCGCTTTCAGGTGATCGCCGGCCAGAACCCCCAGCCCCCCTGAGTAGATGGGCAGGCACTCGGCGATGCCGAACTCCATACAAAAGTACGCCACGCTCAGGTGCGACGCGTCCGGATAGCGGGTGTGGAAGCGACCGCTATCCGCAAGATAGGTGCGGAACTGCACGCACACCCGGTCGAGCTGAGCGAGAAACGCCTCGTCCTCGGAGGCGCGGTCAAGACGCTCCTGGGATATCCGTCGCAACATCAGAACCGGGTTGAACCGGCTCTCCCGCCACAGGTCGTCGCCCAGTCCCACGAAGAGGTCGATGGTGTCGTGATTCCAGGTCCAGCGTAGGTTGTAGGCAAGGTCGCGCAGGCATGACAGCCTGTCGGGCAATGTCGGGAGCACGGTGTACCGGTGGACTGTACGCATGCTCACATCTTACCAGCCCACGGCGGGCCACTCGAAATCGCGAGGCCCCGCGCGGGCCCGGCTCAGGGTCGCGTCGGGCTCAACCGCCGGCTCAACACACGGCCGGCACAGCCACCTGCCGACCGCCCGATACTGTTATGACCACCTCTTCCACCGGCACCTGGAGGCCCGCGAGTTCAGCGGCCTGTTCGGTCAGAGCCATGAGGCCGTAGCAGCACGGCACCTCCATCCGCACGACCTTCACCGACCTGGGGCGCGAGGCCTGGAAGAGATCGACCAGCTTCTCCATGTGTGCCCGGGCGTTGTCGAGCTTCGGGCAGGCCAGCACCACGCGGCGGTCGGTGAGGAAGTCCTCGTGGAACCGCCGGTATGCCACCGGGACGCAGTCGGCCGAGATCAACAGATCGGCCTCCCGCAGGAACGGCGCCATGGCGTTGACCAAGGCCAGCTGAACCGGCCAATGCTCGAGCATGCTCTCCGCGTCGCGGCCGGAACTCTCCGCGGTCACATCCGCGGCGGCAACACCGACACCGATGGGAGCACGTTCGAGCGAGCGCGTGAGCGAGCCGGGGCACCCACCCGTAGGCATGGCCGCAGACTCCGGCGCCCGGCCGATCTCCCGCAAACGCTCCTCCACAGCCACTTCGTCGAACTCGACCGCTTCCCGCTCCTCGACCACCAATGCGCCCTCCGGGCACTCTCCGAGGCAGGCTCCCAATCCGTCGCACAAGATCTCGGCGACTACGCGCACTTTGCCGTCTCTCACTTCGAGAGCGCCTTCCGCACATGCGGGAACGCACAGCCCGCACCCATTGCAGAGGTCCTCGTCGATCTTGATGATCTGCCGCTTCCCCATCGCTACCTCCCGAGGCACCGCCCGTCGCTGTTTACACTGTTATAGTAGTGTTTAACCGGGGCGCCGTCAAGTAGGCAGTCGGATTGTCCCGCGGCCCCACCGGTGCTAGGCTCCGGAAACGACCGCAACTCTTCTGGGAGGGACGATGGCGCTCACCACCAGGCAACGCATGCTCCTGCATCTCATCGTCCGTCGCTTCGACCGCGAAGCGAATGCCACCTACCTCGACCCGGTGATACTCGAGAACGAGCTTGCGGCGAGCCTGCCGGAACTCGCCGAGGACATCGACATCCTCGAGGCCCAGGGCTACGTCGAACGCGGTCACATCGCTACGACCGGCGAAGATGGGGCCGCTGCACTCGGCGGCGAGGACTCCTGGGTCTTGATTCCCACCGATAGCGGCATCCTGACGGCGATGGGCCTCGGCTAGAGGCGTCCTCGCTCCAGGCTACCGCAACCCCAGCAGCGTATGCAGTTGCACGGACAACCGCCACGACGGGTGAGCGAGCACCGCGGCCACGGCGGCGGAGATGGTCTCCGTGCCTCCTCCGGCTTCGGGCTGCAGGCACATCACGGCCGCGGGGTGAGCCGCCGCCAGGCACTCGGCCACCTCGACACGGAAGTCCCCGTCGACCACTACCTTAAGCTCGTCTAGCCGTCCCGCGAAACCGGGGGCTATTCTATAATCCGGAGGCTTTGGACTCACGGTGACCCAGTCGAGCACCGGCCCGGGCGGTGGGGGCAGGGTGCCGTTGGTCTCGAGGTGCACTCGGACCCCCCGAGGACGCAATAGCGCCGCCAACTCCGCCACCTCCGCGCCCTGCAGCATCGGCTCGCCTCCGGTGACGCACACTCGAGGCATGGTGACCCGCCGGGCCACCTCGGCCACCTGGAGGTCGTCTCCGCCCGTCAGATCCCAGCTGCCACGCGTATCGCACCAGCGTGAACAGCCCAGGCCCCACAAGGGACCGTTGCAGCCGGCCAACCGGACGAACGTCATCGGCACGCCGGCCCAGGTGCCCTCGCCCTGAATAGAATCGAAGATCTCGAGCACCCGCACGGCGCGCGCCTTTCCCCGGGGGAGGATCGTGCCTAAGCTGTGACCTCGGCATAGCTGGAGGGAGTCTCCCATAGGCGTACGCGCACCACGGGTAACCCGGCGGCCGTCAGGGTCGTGAACATCCAACCGGCCATCGCCTCGGCAGTGGGAACGAAGTCGAGTACATCGTTCAAGTAGTGGTGATCGAGAGGGTCGACCACCAGCCTGGCCATGGTTTCGCGCAGATCGGCGAAGTCCATGACCATGGCCGTCGCCGGCCCTGAGGCCTGCAGACTACCTTCGACGGTCACCTCGACGGAGTAGCCGTGTCCGTGGATCTCCCGGCACTTGCCTTCATGATGCGGCAGACTGTGCGCCGCATCGAAACGCATGATCTTGGTGATGGTGATGCGCACCGTCCTATCCCTCCCGCTCGCGGTACGGAACAGGGTCGACGACGCCGGCCTCTTCGAAAGCGCCCAGCCGGGCCTGGCACGTGTCGCACACGCCGCACGCCGGGCGGAGGCCTTGGTAGCAGGAGTGAGTCAGCCCGAAGGGGACGTTGTGCGCGAGCCCCCAGCGCACGATGTCGACCTTGGGCCACTGCACGAAGGGCGCCTCCAGACGCAGACCGTATTGGGTGCCCAGCCTCACGGCCTCGTCGGCCGCGGCGACGAATTCCGGCCTGCAATCGGGATAGCCGGTGTGGTCGTCCCGGTGCACCCCTAACCAAACCGTCGCGGGACCAGCGGAGTCTGCCAGGGAAGCGAGTACGGCGATGAAGAGTAGGTTCCGGGCAGGAACGTACGAGGGCGCGACGCCGGTGACCGTGGCCAGATCGCGGGACTCCGGAAGCGGGCAGTCGGTGTCGGTAAGGGCCGAACCCCGAATAGCGGGCAGCTCGACGAGGCGATGCGCAAATCCGTAATGGGTCGCTATGGCGGCGGCGGCGTGGGATTCCACGGCGTGTTTCTGGCCGTAGAGAAAGGTGACTGCGGTCACCGGCTCCTCGGGATACTCCTCGCCAATCCAGGCCCCCAGGGTGGCCGAGTCGAGGCCACCGCTCAACAGCAAGAAGTGGCTCCTAGACGAAGCGGTCACCGCCCGCTCAACCACGTGTGCCGTGCTCGGCTACGACGACGGTCTTGATGTTGCCCCGAACGTTGAAGTCTCCCACGACCCGCATCCAGTGAGGATCGAGGAGCGCAACCAGATCGTCGAGGATCTTGTTCGTGACAGCCTCGTGCGAGATGGCCACATCGCGGTAACCATTGATGTACAGCTTCAGAGTCTTTAGTTCGACGATGCTGTGCTGAGGCTGATAGCGGAGCCTGATGGTGGCGAAATCGGGGAAGCCCGACTGAGGGCACACACACGTGAATTCGGGCAGGCTCATCCGCACGACGTAGCGGCGGTGAGGGGAGGGATTCGGCCAGGCGAGCAGCTGAGTATGCTCGATAGCCAAAGTACCGTACTTCTTCTCGCTCTCCACGGAGACAGGGTACCACGAGGAGGCGGCGTATCGCTGCTAACCCCGTAAACGGCAGCGGCCCCGGGAGCTTTCGCTCCCGGGCCCGCCGGAACCTCAGTGTTTGATCGCGCTACGCGCGGGACACGTTCGCGGCTTGCAGACCTTTCGGGCCTTGAACCACTTCGAAGTTCACGCGGTCGCCTTCAGCTAGGCTGCGGAAACCCTCTGAGTTGATCGCCGAGAAGTGCACGAAGACATCTTCGCCCTCTTCACGCTCGATGAACCCAAAGCCTTTGCTGTCGTTGAACCACTTGACCTTGCCTGACTCCATGTGTCGAACCTCCTGGTCCGTCCAGCGCCCGGTATTCTACCGGACAGGCGGGCACCCCGCCCTCGTTTCACATCGGAAGTTCTGACACACAGAAGACCGCCAGCTGCTATCCCGACGACCCCAGTACTTCGAGAACTCCGAACTTCTCGGTCAGTGTCCCACGCACAGGTCCGGGAGTCAAGCGCCCGACCACACAACCTCACGACGCACAGTTCGCGCGTTCGTGTTCCGCTGTCGCGCAAGTCGGGCATATACGGACCGGTCGAACGCAGAACTCAACCGCCGGACCGTGCGAACCTGGGCAGGAGGCGAAGTATGGGAACCCTTCGAATCAAGACGATCATACTCGGTTACGACGGCTCGGGAAGCTCACGCAAGGCCGTAGACATGGCCGCGGAGCTTGCCCGCAGCTACCAGGCGTCGATTATCGTGGTCAGCGCATTCCACCAGATGCCCCGCATGACCCAGCCCACGTCCGACGATTTCAAGGACATCCACGAGGCCCGAACGCTCGCGGACGACCTGGTGAAAGAACTGGGGCTGATGGGGATCTCAGCCGAGACGGACGTACTCGAGGGCCCTCCCGCTGATGCCCTCTTGAACGCGGCGGAAGCGCACCAGGCAGACCTCATCGCGGTCGGAAGCCGAGGATTCGGACAGTTCAAAGGGCTCCTGCTGGGTTCGACCTCCGACCGAGTAGTGCACTACGCCACTATCCCCGTGCTGGTGGTCCGATAAGCCGGCCTTCATATCAGTCGCGTGGGGCCGCGTCTTGCGTGGCCCGGCCGGGGTTGGTAGGCTTCGGGCCGGTGGACGCGCACACACATAGGACCCTTCCCCCCAGCCGCTCTCCCGCGCACTTCGGTGAGGGCGAGGGACGCGTAGGGCGAGGGCTTCGCTCACGGGGGGTCCGGTGCGCGGCCGTGTCACTATGGGTGTGCGCCATCATCGCCGTCCATCCGGACATCGCCTGGGCCGGCACGCCTACGTTCCTTCGCCCGGAGTCGACCACGGCGCGGGAGATCAATTCCCTCGCGATGATACTGCTGGTCATCTGCGCGTTGGTCTTGGTGGTGGTAGAGGGTCTCCTCATAACCTCGATCATCCGCTTCCGAAAGCGACGCGAAGAAGATGTCAGACAGATACACGGGAACACCACCATAGAGGTCGTCTGGACGCTGATCCCGGCGGTGCTCATTGCTATCATCCTCACCTTCACCGTGCGTACCATGAACACTCTCGATCTTCCCAGTGGCGACGTGCCCCTGCAGGTGACGGGCCACCAGTGGTGGTGGGAGGTGCGCTACCCGCAGGCCGGAGTCACGGCCGCCGGCGAGATCCATCTGCCGGCCGGGCGCAGCATCGACATTAGCCTGACGTCGGCCGATGTGATTCACAGTTTCTGGGTGCCGCAGTTGGGGGGCAAGACCGACGCGGTGCCGGGGCACACCAATCGTGCCACGTTCCTCGCCGCCACTCCCGGTCTGTATCAGGGCGAGTGTACCGAGTTTTGTGGACTGCAGCATGCCCATATGCGCTTCGACGTGGTGGTGGAGAGCCCGGCCGAGTTTTCGGCCTGGCTGGCACATCAGGGCCGGCCGGCCGCGAAGCCGTCGAGCGCGGCGGCTCAGCGAGGCGAAGAGGTGTTCCTCGCCAACCCTTGCGTGGGCTGTCACGCTGTGCGGGGGACGCCCGCTAAGGGCGCCATCGGTCCTGACTTGACACACATGGCGAGCCGCCGCATGATCGCGGCCGGCTCCATCGAGAACACGCAGGCGAATCTCGACCGATGGCTCCTCGATCCGCAATCGGTCAAGCCCGGGGCGCTCATGTCCGCGCCTCGACTCAGTGGCGCGGATCGCGCCGCTCTGGTCGCCTACCTGGGAGGGCTTGAATGATCTCCTGGATCACGACCACCGATCACAAGCGCATCGGCACCTTGTACATCTGTACCTCGCTCGGTTTCTTCGGCGCGGCGGTCATCATGGCCATGCTGATGCGCACACAGTTGATCCGACCCGAGAGCGGCCTGCTCTCGCCGGGGCAGTACAATCAGCTCTTCACCATGCACGGCACGACCATGGTCTTCCTCTTCGGCATGCCCATTCTGGCGGGACTGGCCAACTACCTGGTGCCGCTCATGATCGGGGCCCGCGACATGGCCTTCCCCCGGCTGAACGCGTTCAGCTACTGGGTCTACCTCTTCGCCGGCCTCCTCCTCTACAGCAGCTTCATCTTCGGGGGGGCGCCCGATACCGGCTGGTTCAGCTACGCGCCCCTCACCGAGCGCCTGTACTCGGCTCACAATGGGGTGGACTTCTGGATCCTCTCCCTCGCGATCTTGGGCGTCTCGTCGGTGGTCGGGGCCATCAACATCATTCTTACCACCCTCCGCCTACGCGCCCCCGGTATGCGTCTGCGGATGGTGCCGATGTACGTGTGGGCGAACTTCATCAACAGCTTCCTGATCCTGTTCGCCATCCCCAGCCTTACCGCCGGGCTCGCGGTGCTCTACCTGGACCGCCACTACAACACGCACTTCTTCGACGCCGCGGGCGGCGGGGATCCAGTGGTCTGGCAACACCTCTTCTGGTTCTTCGGCCACCCGGAGGTCTATATCCTGATCCTGCCCGCGTTCGGCATCC
>CAZDGO010000020.1:0-15383 GCA_964504825.1 uncultured Gaiellales bacterium | reverse complement strand
CTGCTTGCCATGCAGAAGGTCGAGGGTTCGAATCCCTTCATCCGCTCCAAATGTCCCATGCCGGCTCGGGGCCGACTTAGGCCCCCTTTTTGTTGGGCGCCGTGGCCGAGTGGCTTAGGCACGGGTCTGCAAAACCCGATACACCGGTTCGATTCCGGTCGGCGCCTCTTCTGAACTACCGGCAACCTTCCACATGCCATGTGGGCGACCCTGTTTCCAGGTAGACGCTACCAACCCGGAGCACGCCTAGCGGGAGGGACCGTGACGGAACGTTCGAAGGCGGGCGATGCTCAAGGGCAGCCGCTCGTCAACGTTGCGTGCCGCCCTCCGCAGGTCGCGGCGCTCCTGGCCGAATTCCCGGTCGTGGTCGACCTGCCCGTGGCATGGGGCGAGATGGATGCCATGGGGCACGTCAACGGTGTGATCTTCGTCCGCTACTTCGAGACCTCGCGCTTCACCTACTTCGCGCGGCTGGGGCCGGCGCTCGAAGGTATGGGCGCGGCCGACCGGGGCTGGATCCTCGCATCGCTCACCTGCCGCTATCGCGCGCCGCTGACCTTCCCCGACACCGTTTCGGTGGGCACGCGCGTATCAGCGGTGGGCACTGATCGCTACCTGATGGAGCACCGGGTGGTAAGCCACCGTCTGGGCAAGGTCGCCGCCGAGGGAGACGTCCTGATCGTCGCCTACGACTACCGAACGGGCGGCAAGACGCCTCTCATCGAGAGCGACCGGGCAACCATCACCGCCATCGAAGGGCACGAACCGCCCGCGATGGAGGGCTAACGCAGTCCAGAATATCCGAAGATCGACCTAGGTAGGTCACCTCTTCACCGTGTAGAATCTGTGTCGAGGGGACGCCAGGATGTTCCCGACACGACTACTCCGGAGGCGGTGGCAGGGTGAGACGAGTCGCTCGCATGGTGGCGGTGCTCGCGGTGTTGGTCATGGCAGGGTTGGGACCGCTGTCGGCGGGAGCGTTGGCGGCGTCATTCTCAGACGTTGGCCCGGGGGACTGGTTCTCTCCGGCGGTCACTGCCTTGGCTGATGCCGGGGTGGTCTCGGGCTATAGCGACGGCACGTTTCGCCCCTACGACTCGGTCACTCGTGCCCAGTTCGCGTCGATGCTGGCCCACGCGGTGCAACCTCCGCAGGTTTTCGTGGAGCCGTTTGAAGACGTCTACTCCGTCGACTGGTTTTTCGGCTCGGTCGCCAGTCTGTATCAGGCTGGTCTGATCTCCGGCACGTCAGCCACCATGTTCTCCCCCAACCGGAGCGTCGATCGCCAGCAGACCTGCACGCTCCTGATGCGCGCACTCGCCTATAGGTTGCAGTCCCAGCCCCAAGAAGGGATCGATCTCGGCCTCTCTGCCGCCGACATCCATGTCTGGCTCGGAGGATTCAAGGATCGCTGGCTGATCAGCGATGCTCACAGGCTGTCTGTGGCAAACGCATTTCGGCTGGCGGTCGTCTCGGGGTCGGCGGATGGATGGTTCTATCCGTTGTTCAGTCTCACGCGGGCTCAGGCGGCGGGAATGATTTTCTCTACGCTCTACAAGCCTCTGCAGGTGCGGTCGGCGCCGCCGGAAGCAGTGCCGGCCGTGGAGACCTATCCCGATCTCCGCGTCGGCTCTCGGGGGCCATACGTCGTGTTCCTCGAGAAGCGTCTGGCATCGCTGCGATACGATTGCGGCAGGGTCGACGACACCTATGACGAGGCCACCAAGGACGCCGTGATGGCCTTCCAGAAGGTCGAAGGCCTCACGCGGGATGGTGAGGCGGGCGCTCGAGTGTGGCAGCGGCTGGCGTCGGCCGGCATTCCGGCGCCGCGCGACTCCGCCGGCGGGAAGCGAGTGGAGATCGATCTCTCCCGCCAGGTGCTGTTCCTGGTAAACAACGGGTCTATCGTGAAGATCTTGCCGGTGGCTACGGGTCGGTCGGGATGGACCACTCCCTCCGGCCGCTATCACGTCGACCGCAAGCTGTCGTACTGGCGGCGGAGTGCCCTGGGACTCCTATTCATGCCCTCGTATTTCTACCATGGCATAGCTATCCACGGCTCGTATTCGGTGCCGGCCTATGCGGCCAGCCACGGTTGCGTGCGGATACCCGTGTGGGCCACGCCGGCGCTCTACGGGCAACTTCCCGTTGGCATTCCGGTGTATCTGTACTACTAGGCGGCGCCGCGGAGTGATTCGGCGGTGACGCGGAGGGCGCGGCCGGAGGGGCGCCACAGGAGCGCGATGGGCCCGCGTGCGCGGCCCCTTTCGTCGGCTTGCCGCGGTGCGGCTGCGCCTGTATCATCACCGGGCTTGACGGGCGATTAGCTCAGGGGGAGAGCGCTTCCTTGACACGGAAGAGGTCACTGGTTCAAATCCAGTATCGCCCACTGTTTGCCGGACTCCTCGCAAGAGGCTCCTTCTGGTATTGTGCCGGCATGGTAGCCGGGCCGGATAAGCTCGTTGTACGCGGCGTCCGTGTGCGTGCGCTTGCGGCGACACTCTTCCTGTTTGCTGTCGCGGTCTTTGTTCTCTCCGGCTGCGGAGCGACCAAGGCGCCCCCACTGGGTTATCTGGGGGGGATTCCAGTGGATGACGTGGTGGGGTTCACGGTGGCGCTCGATGGCCTTGTGGACACCCAGGCGCCTGGCCCCCTTCCGGGCGGGGATGTGCTGGCCCAGTTTGTCGACGCCTACGACCGGAGCCCGGTCAGCGGGTTTGTGCCCACGTCCGGGGATCTCGTGGCCGTTGTGCTCTGGCGGAGGGACGGACAGGTCACCAAGATCTTCGCGGGGCCGGGGTATCCCGAGAATCACGTTCTCGTAGAGAACATTGATACATCGCGTGGCGCCTCAGTCAGGAACCAGGCGTCCTCTGGCGCGCTGGTGGAGATGATCAAAGCACTTGCACGTGAGCGCCTGTCGGCCGAGGCGAAGCGCAAGCTAGACCCCGGGGGCACGTGGTTGGGAGGGTAGGGAGGGGAGGGTCTTCGTCGGCGCACATCGAGTCGCAGGAAGGGTGGCGGTCTTCGACCCATCAGAAATCACATCCCTGAGCGCGGGGCCCCGTCACGTCAGAACATATTCCCCGTCGGCCCCTACCTGCCTGTTCGAAGCCTATCCACCACGGCCCACTAGGTCATTGGAGGAGTCCCAGTGGGGGCTCCTTTTCCATGTGCGGGAGAGCCGGGCGGCGTCGGCCCGTGGGGCCGACTCAGCGGTGAGACGCCGAGTCGCCCTGGCCGGGCTGGTCCAGTATGCGCACGACCCCTCAGGAGACGCTTGGTATACTCACCGCCATCCGCATCGCGGTTGTCGTCACCCCCTAGAACGCTGCTCTCGAGCGAGGTCGTATGAACATCATCCTGCCGGATGAATCACAGCTGTCAGTGCCGGATGGGGCTACCGCCTTGACGGTGGCCGAGACTATCGGCTCCCGCCTGGCCAAGGCGGCCGTCGCCGCCAAGATCGGGGAGCGACTGGTCGATCTATCCGCGCCGGTCCACGAAGGCGACCGCGTGAGCATCGTCACCCTCGACTCCGACGAGGGCCTCGAGGTGTTGCGTCACTCGACCGCCCATGTACTGGCGGAGGCGGTCACCCGCGTCAGACCCGGCACCAAGGTGGCCATTGGTCCGGCCATCAAGGACGGCTTCTACTACGACTTCGAGTTCAAAGAGCCCATCTCCGAGGACGACTTGGCCTCGTTCCAGGCCGAGATGCAGCGATCGATCGGAGAAGCGAAACCATTCCTGCGCGAAGAGATCGGTCGCGACCAGGCCCTTGAACTCTTCGCCGACGAGCCGTACAAAGCCGAGTTGATCCGGGATCTGCCCGAAGGCGAGACCCTCAGCGTGTACCGCCACGGCGACTTCGTCGACCTGTGTCGGGGTCCGCACCTGCCCAACACGGGCCGTATTCCCGCGGTCAGAGTGCTCTCCACCGCCGGCGCCTACTGGCGCGGCGATTCCGACAATGCGATGCTCACGCGCATCTACGGCACGGCCTTCCCGTCGAAGAAGGCTCTCGAGGAGCACCTGGCCCGGCTGGAGATGGCCAAGCAACGGGATCACCGCAAGCTAGGCCGGGAACTCGACCTCTTCAGTTTCCACGACGAAGGCCCGGGATTCCCCTTCTTCCACGCCAAGGGCATGAGGGTCGTGAACGCCCTCCTTGACTATTGGCGGGCCGAGCATCGTGCCGCCGGCTACGAGGAGATCAAGACCCCCATCATGCTCGATCGCAGCCTCTGGGAGCGTTCCGGCCATTGGGAGAACTACAAGGACAACATGTACTTCACCCGCATCGACGGCATGGACTATGCGGTCAAGCCCATGAATTGTCCTGGGGGCATCTTGATCTATCGGTCGGAGCAGCACTCCTACCGCGATTTTCCCCTGCGCATGGCCGAGCTGGGCTTGGTGCACCGGCACGAACTGTCCGGTGTGCTCCACGGGCTGTTCCGAGTGCGTACGTTCACCCAGGATGATGCGCATATCTACTGCCTGCCCGAGCAGATCGAGGAGGAAGTCCTCGGCGTGATAGAACTCACGCAGCGCATGTATCGCACGTTCGGCTTCGAGAAGGTCCACATGGAACTGTCCACCCGGCCGGCGAAAGCGATCGGCAGTGGCGAGATGTGGGATCGCGCGGAGGCTTCGCTCGCCACCGCTCTCGAGAGAGCCGGCATCGACTACCACTTGAATCCCGGCGACGGCGCCTTCTACGGACCGAAGATCGACTTCCACATCGAGGACGTGATGGGCCGCACGTGGCAGTGCGCCACGTGTCAGCTCGATTTCGCCATGCCCGAGCGTTTCGACCTGGAGTACGTGGGCGACGACAACGAGCGGCATCGACCGGTCATGATCCACCGCACCGTCTTGGGCAGTATCGAGCGCTTCTTGGGCATCTTGATCGAGCACTATGGGGGAGCGTTCCCCGGATGGCTGGCACCGGTGCAGACCGTGGTCATCCCCGTGGCCGATCGACATGCCGACTACGCGGCCGAGGTCGCGGCCGAGCTGCGGGGGGCGGGCGTTCGCGCTCACGTCGATTCCCGATCGGAGTCCATGGGCAAGAAGATCCGCGAGGCGGAGATGCAGAAGGTGCCCTATATGGCCGTGGTGGGCGACCGCGAGGTGGAAGAAGGCGCCGTGTCTGTGCGCGCAAGGAGGCGCGGGGACCTAGGTGGTCTCAGCCGGCATGACGCCGTCGCTCTGGTCGCTCGCGAGGTGGCTCTGCCTGTTGTGGTGTGATGCCCTGTGGGCTATACTGGCCGCTGCCTAAAGCGGAAGCCACCTCTTCCCACCTCGTGCCTCACGGTCCGGGGTCACGCCATAAGAGCCGGTTGAGTGCCAGTGGCATCACCGGATCTGCGCCGTTGTAGTTGCGGTGCAATGACGCATGGAGCGGTGGCGGTAGCTACCGCTCTTTTCGTTCTACAACCCGGGCGACCGGGGGGAGGTGCAGGTAGACATAGTCGACACCGTGCGCATCAATGAGAAGATCCGCGCAGACTCTGTTCGGCTCATCGGGCCGGACGGCGAGCAGGTGGGCATCATCGCTCTTCGGGACGCTCTTACGTACGCCGATCGGTTGAACCTCGACTTGGTCGAAGTGGCGCCGATGGCCAGCCCGCCGGTCTGCAAGGTGATGGACTACGGGAAATACCGATATGAGCAAGAGCAGAAAGCCAAGGAAGCGCGCAAGCGGCAGACGACGATCAGTATCAAGGAGATCAAGCTGCGGCCCAAGATCGACGACCACGACTTCGGCATCAAGAAGGGTCACGTCGAGCGTTTCCTACAGAAGGGCGACAAGGTGAAGGTCACCATCATGTTCCGTGGACGCGAGCTGGTCCACCCCCATCTGGGCGAGCGCCTCCTGCGTCGCATGGCGGAAGAGGTGATCGAGCTGGGTGACGTCGAGTCGCAGCCCAATCTCGACGGCCGGAACATGGTGATGATGATCGCGCCGAAGAAGAAATAAGGCCAAGAGGCTTCCCCGATTGCCGTGCGGGAATGTGGGTGCTGCCTTGAGGGCGCAGACGGATGAGTTGACGAGGAAGGCGATTCCCATGAAGACCAAGAACAAGACCCACAGAGGGGCCAAGAAGAGGATCAAGGTGACCAGCACCGGCAAGCTGATGCGCCGCCGGGCTATGAGCAGTCACCTGCTGACGAAGAAGTCGAGCAAACGCAAACGGAAGTTCCGGAAGGACAACCTACTCAACGCCACCGATAGGGCGCGGGTACGGAGCCTGATCGGCGCCTAGGAGGATCGCGACATGTCACGGGTAAAGCGGAGCATCAACGCCCACAAGAAGCGTCGCCGAGTCCTCGAAGAAGCCAAGGGCTATTTCGGCACCAAGAAGTCGTCGTACCGCAAGGCCAAGGAGCAGTTGCTCAAGTCGTACGGCTATATGTACCGCGACCGCAAGAACCGCAAGCGAGATTTTCGCCGTTTGTGGATCATGCGCATCAATGCCGCGGCGCGGCTGAACGGCATGAGTTACAACCAGTTCATACATGGCTTGAATGCAGCCAACATCGAGCTCAATCGTAAGGTACTTGCCGATCTTGCCGTGGACCAGCCCCAGGTGTTTGCCGAGATCGCCGGCAAGGCCAAGGAAGCGCTGGCAGCGTCGTAGCGCGGCCGTGATCCGCGGCATCGCCGGGCGCAACAACGCCAGCGTGAAGCTGGCGGGTAAGCTCCAGAAGAAGAAGTACCGCACGGAACGGGGTCTCTTCGTGGCCGAGGGCTTGGACCTGTTGCTGGCTGCGGACACGGTCGGCGCCTCCCCCGTCGAGATCCTCGTCCGCGAAGACTTGGTAGAGCGCCTGCCTCGGCGGTTGCGCGATGCGGCCGAGGCCGGCACCCTGGACATCGGAGTGTGCGACGCTGCGACCCTCGCCGGGGCCAGTTCCTTGGGCGGAGCTTCCGATGTGATCGCGTTGTTCCCGCTGCCGTCCTGGTCGCTGGGCGGTCTGCGGTTGAGCGAGGGCGTGACCATCTATCTGCACGGTGTGGGGGACCCCGGCAACGTGGGCACCATCGTGCGGGGAGCGGTGGCCTTCGGCGCGGCCGGCGTGGCGTGCAGTCCGGGCACGGCCGACGCGTACGGGCCGAAGGCGGTACGGGCCGGCATGGGCGCTCAGTTCCTGATGCCGGTGGTCACCGAAGTGGCACTTGACGACCTGGAAGCGAAGCTGGTCGCCGAAGAGTCGAGAGGAAACCCTGCGCCCACTGTAGTCGTCGCGGATCCGCGAGCCGACACCGACAGCCGCTCGCTTGCGGAGACATTGAGTCGCCGGTGCGGAGAGAGTTCGCCAAGCGCGGGCGTTATTGTAGTGCTGGGCTCTGAGCGGGGTGGACTACCTGAGTTCCAGAGGCCGGTCGTACGGGTGGCTGTCCCGCAGGCGCGCTTCGACTCGCTCAACGTCGCCATGGCCGCCACGGTCCTGATGTACGAGCTATCCGCCAACCGGACCTGAGAGGAGTCACCATTCCCGCCAGAGACGACGTACTCCAGCAGATCGAGCGCTCCGACCTGAGGTCCGTGTACCAGGGGGGCATGGCCGCGATAGAGGAGGCGCCCGATCTCGACGCTCTGGAAGAGGTGCGGGTGCGCTTTCTCGGGCGGAAGGCTCCGTTGACCACGCTCTTGCGCAGCATCCCCGAGCTGCCGGTCGAGGAACGGCCGGGTGTAGGTCGCTTCGGCAACCTGGTCAAGAAAGAGCTGGAACAGGCGCTCGAGAGCCGGCATGCCACGCTCGAGGCTGATGAGTTGGTGCATGGCCTGGAGCGCGACCGCATCGACGTCACCTTGCCCGGGCGCTCCTTGCCGCTGGGGCATCTGCATCTCATCACGAGCACGTGGCGGGAGATCGAGGACATATTCGTCGGCATGGGATACGAGGTCGCCGAGGGGCCTGAGGTCGAGACCGACTACTACAACTTCGAAGCGCTCAACACGCCCGCCGATCACCCCGCCCGTTCCCTGCACGACACCTTCTTTGTAAGCGAACAGGTGCTCTTGCGCACACACACGTCGCCTGTGCAGGTGCGGACCATGGAGAAGCAGCAGCCCCCGGTGTATGTGGTGGTGCCCGGCAAGGCCTACCGGCGCGACAGCGATGCCACGCACACACCTATGTTCCACCAGGTCGAAGGGCTGGTTGTCGACCGGGGGATCACGCTGGCCGATCTGAAGGGCACCCTCGAGGCTTTTGCCCGGGCCATGTTCGGGGCCGACCGCCGCGTTCGCCTGCGGCCTCACTTTTTTCCGTTCACCGAGCCCTCCGTGGAAGTGGATGTCTCCTGCATGATGTGTGAGGGGGCCGGGTGCCGGCTCTGCAAGCGCTCCGGCTGGCTGGAGATCCTGGGGGCGGGGATGGTCGACCCCAACGTCTTCGGGTTCGTGGGGTATGACCCCGAGGAATACTCCGGGTTCGCTTTCGGCATGGGCATCGAGCGGATCGCCATGCTCAAGCACGGGGTCACCGACCTACGTCTGTTCTACGACAACGACCTGCGCTTCCTGCGCCAGTTCTAGAGGGGAGCAGCGATGAGAGCGCCTGTGTCGTGGCTGCGGGAATACGTGTCTATCGACCTGCCGATTGACGAGCTGGCCTCGCGACTGGCCCTCACCGGCACCGAGGTGGAACGGGTGAGTCGGGTGGGCGTGCCTCCGGAGGAGGCGGTGCTCGAGTGCTTCGTGGTCGGCAAGGTGCTCACCTGTGAGAAGCACCCCGACGCCGACAAGCTGTCCGTATGTACGGTGGATGTAGACGAAGAGACGCCCCGCACCATCGTCTGCGGAGCTCCCAATGTGGCCGCCGGTCAGACCGTTGCCGTGAGCCTTCCGGGGGCGATCTTGCCCAATGGGATGAAGATCAAAGAGGCGAAGCTGCGGGGTGTGCCGTCCTCGGGCATGATCCTCTCCGACGCCGAGCTCGGTTTTGATACGAAGAGCAGCGGCATCATGGTGCTGCCTGACGATTGGGAGGCCGGGGACCTACTGGCCGACCACTTACCTTTGCACGAAGCCATCCTCGAGGTGGAGGTCACGCCCAACCGGCCCGATTGTCTCTCCATCTGGGGGATGGCGCGCGAGATCGCGGCCATCACGGGGGCTGATTTCGACGAAGACATCTCTGTCGAAGTACCCTGCGACGCCCGCCAGGTCGACGAAGACATCACGGTAGAAGTCTGGGACCCTGATCTCTGCCCGCGATACGCCGCCCGCGTGATCCGGGGCGTGACGGTGGCACCATCGCCTTCATGGCTCAAAGCGCGGATCACCCATGCCGGCATGCGCCCGGTCAACAACGTGGTCGACGTGACCAACTTCGTCATGTGGGCGGTCGGGCAACCCTTGCATGCATTCGACCTAGCGACCGTCGCCGGAAGGCGGATCATCGCTCGACGCGCGGTGGCCGGCGAGACGATCACCACCCTCGATGGCGTCGACCGCATTCTCGCCCCCGACATGCTGGTCATCGCCGATGCTGAGAAGCCATCGGTCATCGCGGGCATCATGGGCAGTCTCGATAGTGAGATCACCGACGCCACCACCGAGATCCTCCTCGAGGCCGCCAACTTCCACGGCGCCTCCATCATGCGCACCTCAGGAGCCCTCGGCCTGCGTAGCGAGTCGTCTACCCGGTTCGAGAAGGGACTCGACCCCAACCTGGTGCCGGTGGCTCTCGACCTGGCCTGCAGACTACTCATAGACGTGTGCGGCGGCGTGGTCTCGACCGGAACAGCGGATGTGGCGGCCTCCGAGTGGCTTCCCTGGGAGGTGTGTCTGCGCCCCGGTCGGGTCGAGGCTATCTTGGGCGACGTGGTGCCCGACTCGGAGATCGAGAGCATCCTCGGCAGCCTCGGGTGTGACGTGCGCGAGTCCTACGGCGATTTCACCGTGGTCGTACCCACCTACCGCCGGGACCTCGAGCGGGAGATCGACCTGGTCGAAGAGGTGGCCCGCATCCACGGTCTGGACAAGTTGCCTTCCACCGTCCCCGGTCGGGTCGAGGGTCGAGGGGGCCTTTCGGCCGATCAGCGCCGGCTTCGCGGCGTGGCCGACACGTTGCGAGGCGCCGGTCTGAACGAAGTGATCACCTGGTCGTTCGGCGACCCGTCGTGGAACGATCGCCTGCGGCTGGCCGCGGACGACGTCCGCCGCCGGACCGTCGTCATATCGAACCCGCTCAGCCAAGACCAGTCGGTGATGCGCAGCATGCTGATCCCCGGCCTGTTGGCTGCCGCCCAACGCAATGCCGCGGTCCGCGAGCAGCGGATCCACCTGTTCGAGATCGGTACGACCTTTCACCCCGAAAGCGAAGCAACGCCAAATACGCTCCCGCACGAGGTCAGGCGCGTGGGTATCCTGATGTCGGGTGCATGGGAGGAAGACTCGTGGAATGCTGCGCGCCTGCCCACAGATTTCTTCCTGGTCAAAGGTGTCGTCGAGCGACTGCTGTACGCCCTCGGCGTGGAGGGCGTATTCGGCCGGGCGGCTGAACCCTTCCTTCATCCGGGAAAGAGCGCCGTGATCGGTGTTGGCGATCAGCAGATTGGTTGGCTCGGAGAAGTGCATCCGTTGGTGCTGCAGGCGTTCGACTTACCCGGAGGTGCCGTGGCGGCCGAACTCGATGCCGGCGCACTGCTCTCGCTGGGGGCAGGCGTGCCGCTGTTCGAAGATCTGCTTACCTTCCCGGCAGTGGAGCACGACCTGGCGCTGGTGGTCGACCGCGATGTGGCTGCGGATGAGGTAGTGCGCGCGGTGCGGGCGGCCGGAGGCGGACTACTGCGTTCGGTGAGCGTCTTCGACGTCTTCGAAGGTGCTCAAGTGGGGGAGGGCAAGAAGAGCCTGGCTCTGCGCCTGTCGTTCCGCTCGCCTGAACGGACTCTGGCCGAGGCCGAGGTGAACGAAGCCCGCGCGGGCATGCTCGAAGCTCTGCGTACGGGCATAGGAGCCGAACTTCGGGCCTAATCCTTCGACGGGACCCTATGGCGCGGTAGTCGGCGACACTACTGCTCTTGCAGTTGTTGCAGATGAATGTATACTTATGCAATCAGGGCGTCGGGTACGCCTGCTACTCTGGATGTGCGGGCGCTTGGGCCAGACAGGGCGAGAAAGGTGGGGGGCGTGATCAGGGCCAGCGTCGTGGGCGCTACTGGATTCACAGGGGCGGTACTGACCGACCTACTTGCGCGTCACCCGGAAGTCCAGCTGGATGCCCTCACCAGCACGTCGTATGTCGGACGGAGTGTGCGCGAGACCTTCCCCCATCTGCGGGTCGACGCAACGTACGTCTCGTTCGAAGTGGCTCGACTTGCCGACTCCGAGATCGTGTTCGTGTGTTACCCCCATGCGCAGGCTCACCCGGTGGTGGCTGAGCTGCTCGAGGCAGGCTGCCGGGTCATCGACCTGAGTGCCGACTTTCGTCTGAAAGATCCAGCCCTGTATCCCGAATGGTACGGTTTCGAGCATCCTCGCCCGGATCTTCTGGCCCAGGCGGTATATGGCCTGCCTGAGCTCTATCGGGATGAGATCGCCACCGCGAAGCTGGTCGCCAACCCCGGTTGCTTTCCCACCGGGATGTTGCTGGCGCTCCTTCCACTGGCCGACCGGTTCCTGCCCGATCTCGTGATCGACGACGCCAAGTCGGGCGTGTCGGGAGCGGGCCGTACTCCTTCCGCAAAGACCCACTTCTGCTCAGTGCACGACGACTTTTGTGCGTATGCCGAAGTGGGACATCGCCACACGGCGGAGATGGTGCAGGAGCTGGCCACCATTGCCGGGTCGCCGGTGCCGGTATCGTTCACGCCCCATCTTCTGCCGGTCGATCGCGGGATCCTCTCTACGGTGTATGTGCGCCCGGGAGTCGAGTCCGCGGACCAGGTCTTGGACGTTGACGCCCTCAGGCAGTTGTATGTGCTCGCCTACGCCGCGGAGCCGTTCGTGGAAGTGGTCGAGGCGGCGCCCAGCCTTCACGAGGTGCGGCACACGAACTTCTGTCGTCTGGCCGTGCGGGTAGACGCGGCCGCCGGCGTGGTCAAGGTGGTCTCGGCCATCGACAATCTGATGAAGGGCGCGTCGGGGCAGGCCGTGCAGAACTTCAACATCATGTTCGGCCTTCCCGAGACACTCGGACTCGAGGTGGGGGGATGACCGCGGCGAGGCCCGGGGAGACGAGCAGTTGAGCGCCGGCGGCGGGCCCTTTCATCCCGTGGTGGCCGACCCGGCTGCGTCGGCATTCTTCGCCGTACCCAAGGATGTGCTCCTGGTGGAGCCGCCGGAAGGCTCGCCCGGAGTGACGCACCCTCGGGGTTTTCTGGCCGCCGGCGTGGCGGCGGGACTCAAGGAGAGCGGCCGGCCCGACGTGGGCGTGGTAGCTGTCGCCCCTGACTATCGTGCGGAAACAGTGGGTGCGGCGGTCTTCACCCGCAACTCGTTCGCCGCCGCCCCGGTTATCGTGAGCCGCAAGGAAATCTTGCTGGACAGGCTGACGGCGGTGGTGATGAACAGCGGGAGCGCCAACGCGTGCACCGGAGCAGCCGGATTGGTCGTCGCCCGAGCCATGCAGGCCGCGACGGCTGCGGCTCTGGGCATTCCGCCCGACCGGGTGGGAGTGGCATCGACGGGCCCGATTGGCCGCCGCCTGGACACCTCCGCTATGCAGCATGGCATCGCCGCCGCCGTGGCCGCGCTGTCGCCCGACGGGGGGAGTCGCTTCTCGGAGGCCATCCTGACCACCGACCGCTTTCCGAAGATCTGCGCGGTGGATGTCTGCACCCGTGAGGGTGTCGTTCGCGTGGGTGCGACCGCCAAAGGCGCGGGCATGATCGCCCCTGGGATGGCGACCATGCTATGCCTGGTCACCACCGACGCCGTACTCACGCCGACCGTGGCGCGGAGCCTCTTGTCGCGCGAGGTGAACCGCACCTTCAACCGTATCTCGGTCGACGGGCAGATGAGCACCAACGACTGCGTCTTCCTCATGGCGAACGGAGCTTCCGGGATCGCGCCCTCGGGGGAAGCGGTGGCTCAATTCGGCGCGGGGCTGCGCGCAGTACTCATGCGCTTGTCGTTGATGATGGTGGCCGATGGCGAGGGGGCAACGAAGGTGGCGCGACTGCGTGTGAAGGGCGCCCGCACCGACGAGGACGCTCGGATTGCCACGCGGGCGGTTGCGGATTCCACACTGGTGAAGACCGCTCTCTACGGGTGTGATCCCAACTGGGGTCGCATCCTGAGTTCAGTGGGTGCGGCGCTGCCCGACTCCTCGTTCCCACGCGTGACCCTCGACATTGGCGGGGCGCGAATAGTGCAGGATGCGGGGCCGGTCGAGCTGGGTCTTGACCAACGCGAAGCGCTCCATGCCACCATGCGCGGATGTGAGATCGACATCGTGCTCGACTTGTGCGTCGGCGCCGGCGCCGACGAGGTCTTCTTCTGCGACCTCGGCCACGAGTACGTCACCATCAACGCCGAATACCACACGTAGGGAGTGTCGATGCGCGAGGTCTATCGTAAGCGGGTCGAGATTCTCTTGGAAGCGCTGCCGTACATCCGCCTGTTCAGCGGAAAGACGGTGGTGATCAAGTACGGCGGGGCGGCCATGGAGTCCGCCGATCTCAAAGAGGAGTTCGCGACCGACATCGTCTTGTTGCGTCACGTGGGCATCCGGCCGATCATCGTGCACGGCGGCGGCGCGGAGGTCTCCGCATACATGAAACGGCTCGATCTTCCTGTGCGCTTCCTCGATGGGCTCCGGGTAACCGACGAAGCCGCCATGGAAGTCACCAAGATGGTGCTGGTGGGGAAGGTGAACAAGGAGATCGTCAGTTTGATCAACCACAAGGGTGTTCCGGCGGTGGGGCTCTGCGGCGACGACGGCCGTCTGATGACTGCCCGCAAGGCGGTCCGCCGAGCGGAGGATGGAACCATCCTCGAGCTGGGTCTGGTGGGGGAGATCGAGACGGTCAATATCCACCTGCTCAACCTCCTCGAGGCCGACTATGTGCCCGTCGTGGCCTCCGTGGGGGTCGGTGAGGATGGGGGCAGCTACAACATCAACGCCGACGCCGTGGCAGCGGCTTTGGCGGCCGCCCTGAAAGCCGAGAAGCTCATCTTCCTCACCGATGTCGCCGGTCTCTACGCCGATTTCGAGGATGAATCCAGCCTCATCTCCGATTGCGGGCCGGAACGCATCCGGGAGCTCGTCGACGGCGGCCAGGTCTCCCGCGGCATGATCCCCAAGCTCGAAGCCGTGCTCGCCGCCCTGGATGCCGGGGTGGGAGCGGCCCATATCATCGACGGGCGCATCGCGCACTCGGTCTTGCTCGAGATTCTCACCGACGACTCCGGAGTGGGCACCCGCATCATGTCCTCCTCCAAGCAGAGGGGGGCGTGATGACCACATCAGCGACGGCCACCCTCGCCGAAGCCGTGGCGTGCGGACGTGTGTCTGCGGAAGTCGCTGCGCTGGACGGCGCCTATGTGCTCTCTACCTATGCCCGCCAACCCCTGGAGATAGTGGCGGGCGAGGGGAGCGAGCTGATAGGGCGCGACGGCACCCGGTATCTGGACTTTGTCACCGGCCTATCGGTGAACAACTTCGGCCACTGCCATCCCCGCGTGGTCGAGGCGGTGCGGGAGCAGGTGGGGCGGTTGATCCACTGCTCGAACCTGTTCCACACTGAACCGCAGGCCCGGTTGGCGGAGCGTCTCTCTCGACTGGCGAACGGAGGTCGGGTCTTCTTCGGCACTAGTGGCGCCGAGGCGAACGAAGCCGCGATCAAGATCGCCCGGAAACGGGCCGGGGCGCGGCAAGGGGGACCCATCATCACCCTTGAGCGCTCGTTCCACGGTCGTACGATGGCCACGCTATCCGCGACCGGGCAACCCGAGAAGCAGGCCCCTTTCGCCCCTATCGTGGAGGGTTTCGTCCACGTCCCCATGGGCGATGTCGACGCTCTCCGCGGCGTCTTCCAGTATGGTCCTGTCGCGGCGTTCATGGCCGAACCCGTGCTGGGGGAGTCGGGCGTGTATCCGCTTCCCATCGAGTTCTTGCTCGAGGCGGCGCGATTGTGCGCGGAGCACGACGCTCTCCTGATCATGGATGAGGTGCAGACCGGCCTCGGAAGGTGCGGGGCTCCGTTCGCGTACCAGCGCTACGGGATAGAGCCCGACATCGTCACCGTGGCTAAGACTCTGGGCGGAGGCCTGCCCATGGGCGCCGCGGTGGTGGCCGGTCGGGCTGAAGGTGTTCTGGGCATCGGCGACCATGGATCCACGTTCGGCGGCGGTCCGGTGGTCGCGGCCGCCGCGCTCGCCGTTCTGGACCTGCTCGAGGCACCCGGTCTCTTCGAC
>CAZDGO010000019.1:0-15412 GCA_964504825.1 uncultured Gaiellales bacterium | reverse complement strand
GACCATCGAGCGCATCGAGATCCTGCGCGACCTGCGCCTCGGCGTCTTCGACTGCCTGGTCGGTATCAACCTGCTGCGTGAGGGGCTCGATCTGCCCGAGGTCACGCTGGTGGCCATCCTCGATGCCGACAAGGAGGGCTTCTTGCGGGGCGCGACCTCGCTCATCCAGACCATCGGTCGCGCGGCGCGAAACGTCGACGGCAGGGTCATCATGTACGGCGATCGAATGACCCAGGCCATGGAAAAGGCCATCGGCGAGACGAACCGCCGCCGGGCGGCCCAAGAGGCGTTCAACGTAGTCCATGGGATCACCCCCCGAACGATCGTCAAGGGAGTGTCCGACATCACCGCACTGCTCGGCCTCGGCGCCGTGGTGCCGCGCAAGGACAAGCGCCGCCAGGGACGGGGTGGGGACGCGATGTCGGTGGAGGAGATCGAGAAGCTGATCGTTTGTCTAGAGGAGGAGATGCTCCTCGCGGCCGAGGAGCTGCGCTTCGAGTACGCTGCTACCCTGCGCGACGAGATCCGCGACCTCGGGCGCGAGCTGAAGCGGGCGGGGATTTGATCGAGACGCTCGCCTGATGGCGTCGACGGACCGCGTGATAGTATACCTACCTGGGTATACGGTTTCAGCGAAGGAGAGCATGCGTGCAGCCACGCTCGTTGGCATGCGGCGCCCCGTTCATTAGAATGGGAACCTGGGCCTCGAGCCCGACGCTTTCGTGAAGCGCCGAGCGCGTGGCGTCTGTGCAGCACCAGTCGCCGATACCAGCGCGAAAGGATACCTACCTGATGGCGCCGACGTATGATCCGGAGCAGATCGAGACGAAGTGGCAGGACGTCTGGGAGCGGGAGCGGACCTTCGTCGTCGAAAACCCCACGGCGGAGGAGTTGGCCGCGGGGAACGGCCCGGAGTCCGCATACGTGCTCGAGATGTTCCCCTATCCCTCGGGCAGCGCCCACATGGGACACGTGAAGAACTACACCATGGGCGACGTCATCGCTCGGTACAAGCGTCACCAGGGGAAGCGCGTCATGCACCCCATGGGCTACGACGCCTTCGGCCTGAACTCCGAGAACGTGGCCATCAAGACCGGAGAGCATCCCGCCGAGTTCACCGAGCGCGCGATCGCGACCATCGACCGCCAGCTCCGGCGGCTTGGCGTCGCCATCGACTGGAGTCGCGAACTGGTTACGTGCCGTCCGGAGTACTACCGGTGGACTCAGTGGCTCTTCATCCAGTTCTACAACAAAGGTCTGGCGTACAAGAAGGAAGCGCCCGTCAACTGGTGCCCGTCGTGCCAGACTGTTCTGGCCAACGAGCAGGTCATTCTGGGGCGTTGCGAGCGGTGTGACTCCGAGGTCGAGGCCAAGAAGCTCAGGCAGTGGTTCTTCCGCATCACCGCCTACGCGGAACGCCTGCTCGACGACTTCGACAAGCTCGAGTCCTGGCCCGAGAGGGTCATCACCATGCAGCGGAATTGGATCGGAAAGTCCGTAGGGGCCGAGGTGGTCTTCACGATCGTGCCGCGGGAGGAGTCCGGCGCCGGCCAAGAGGTAGCCGAGGCGGACCGGGGCACCGCCGCGGTCCGGGACCAGGCAGGGCAAGAGGTGACCGTCTTTACCACGCGCCCCGACACACTGTTCGGCGCAACGTTCTTCATCCTGGCCCCGGAGCACCCGTTGGTCGAGGACCTTGTGCGGGGGTCGGCGCAGCAGTCTGAGGTCATGAGCTACGTGGCGCGGGCCATGGCCACGTCGGCCATCGAACGATCCGGCACCGAGAAGGAGAAGACCGGGATCTTCACCGGTAGATATGCCGTCAACCCTGTCAATGGTGCGCTCATTCCCGTATACGTGGCCGACTACGTGCTTATGGACTATGGCACCGGCGCCATCATGGCGGTGCCCGGCCACGACGAGCGCGACTACGCCTTCGCGCGGAAGTACGGTCTGCCCGTGGTTGAGGTGATCTCCAGCCCCGACGAGGCCAAGGACGAGCAGGGGGACCTGGTGGCCGCCTACTCCGGAGACGGGCTCCTTGTGAACAGCGGTGAGTTCGACGGCCTGCCAAAAGTGGAGGGGGTCCAGCGGGTCACCGAATGGTTGAAAGCTCGGGGCAAAGGTGACTTCGCTGTCAACTACAAGTTGCGCGATTGGCTCCTCTCTCGCCAGCGTTACTGGGGCTGCCCCATCCCTATCGTGTATTGCGATAGCTGTGGCGAGATGCCCGTGCCCGAAGACCAGCTGCCGGTGCTGCTTCCCGACATCACGGACTATGCGCCCAAGGGCAAGTCCCCTCTCGCGGCGGCCGAGCAGTGGATAAGCACCACCTGTCCGAAATGTGGCGGGCCCGCGACGCGTGACCCCGACACCATGGATACCTTCGTCGACTCGAGTTGGTACTACCTGCGCTACGTCTCGCCCTGGCGGGACGATGTAGCCTGGGACCGGCAGGCCGTGGACTACTGGCTGCCGGTGGACCAGTACATCGGCGGCGTCGAACACGCCATCTTGCACCTCATGTACTCCCGCTTCTTCACCAAGGTGCTGTTCGACCTGGGGCTGGTGGGGTTCGAGGAGCCGTTCAGCAGACTCTTCACCCAAGGGATGATCTACTTCAAGGGCGCCAAGATGTCCAAGAGCAAAGGTAACGTGGTCGATCCCGACGCTCACGTGGCACGCTACGGCGCCGACTCTCTCCGCAGCTACATCTTGTTTATGGGTCCCGGCGAGAGCGACGCTGAGTGGAACGACCAGGGCATCGAAGGCATCAATCGTTTTCTCAACCGGGTGTGGCGCATCGTGACCGAAGCCATCGACGCGGGCTGGCTTCCTGCTTCCAGCCCCCTGCCGGAGGATGCTGCCCTGGATGCCGCGGCCCGCGCACTGCTGGTCAAGACGAACCAAGTCATCGAGAAAGTAACCGTAGACGTCGAACAGCGTTTCCACTTCAATACGGCCCTGGCAGCCACTATGGAACTGACGAACGAGATAAGCGGGTTCCTGGGGTCGGGAGAGACGGTATCCGGGCCGGAGGCCGCGGCTGCGGCGACGCGCTCGGGCAGGCGGGTTCTGGCCGAAGCCGTGGAGACTCTCGTCCGTCTGCTGGAGCCGTTCGCCCCCCACGTGTGCGCCGAGTTGTGGCAACTGATGGGGAGGGAGCGTATCTGGGACGCGCCTTGGCCGCAGCCCGACCCACGCTATCTCACGCACGCCACCATCGAGCTGGCGGTGCAGGTGAACGGAAAAGTGCGCGACCGCGTGGTCGTGCCCGCAGACGCCTCCGACGACTCTGTCCTGGAGGCTGTCAAAGAGTTGCCCGGGATGCAGCGCTATCTGGAGGACGTCACAGTGGTCAAAGAGATCGTCGTCCCCGGCAGGTTGGTGAACATCGTGGTGCGGTCCGGGTGAGCATATCTCTAGCGAAACCTTCGGTATACAGCTAGACTACCGCAAGGCACGCGAAGTGCGCCGTTGGGACGGGGAGGGGGTCGGCCGCTTTGTCAGCCTGAGCCTCCGTGAGAGATGTCAAAGAGATGATGGAGGTATGCGCATGAGCAGAAGGAATCTTGTAGGTGCGTTGTCGGTCGTGCTGGTGCTGGCGGTGGCCCTCTTTGCGGTCGCCTGCGGCGGCGGTACGACCACCACCACGGCCGCCGTCGGCGGCACGGAGACCACTGCGGCTGTCGTCGGCACGGATACGACTGCCGCGGGCGCCACGGGCGAGACGATCAAGATCGGTGCCCTCTACCCGACAACAGGCGACTTGGCCAAGTTGGGTGAGGAGTGCGTCAACGGCCTTCAGTTGGCCGTCGACGAGATCAACGCGGCCGGCGGCATCAAGTCCATGGGTGGGGCCCAGATCGAGCTTGTGAAGGCCGATTCCCAGGGCAAGCCGGATGTAGGCATCGCCGAGGTGCAGCGTCTGGCGACGAAGGAGAACGTAGCCGCCATCGTCGGCACCTACCAGTCCGGTGTGGCCATCCCGGCGACCCAGGAAGCGGAGAAGCAGCAGATCCCCATCGTCATCAGCATGGCGGTAGCCGACGCAATCACTGAGAAGGGCCAGAAATACACTTTCCGCATCTGCCCCAAGGCCGACTGGTACGCCAAGGACCAAGTCACCTTCCTCAAAGAGCTCAAGGCTCTCATCGGTCTTGACGTCAAGAAAGTGGCGCTGCTGCACGAGGACACCGACTTCGGTACCTCCACCGCCACGGGCCAGAAGAAGTATCTGAAGGAAGCGGGCATGGAGGTGACCGCCGAAGTGGCCTACCCGGCCAGCTCTGCCGACCTCACCACCCAGGTGTCCAAAGTCAAGGCTTCCAACCCGGACGTGGTACTGACGGTGATGTACCTCAACGACTCCATCCTCATCATGCAGGCGAAAGAGAAGCTCGGCATGAAGCAGCTCTTCTTCGACGCGGCGGGTGGGACGGTCGAGCCCGACTTCGTGAAGCGTCTCGGCCCGACGGCTGAGAACACGCTCACGGAGATGGAGTACAGCAAGTACGCCCCCGGGGCCGACAAGCTCAACAACGATTTCAAGGCCAAGTTCGGCTCGGACATCACCGGCAACGGCGCGTACTCGTATCAGGCCGGATACGTACTGGCCGATGCGCTTGAGCGCGCGGGCGTGGTCGAGCGGGCCAAGCTGCGCGATGCCCTGGCGGCCACGAACATGCCGGCGGGCCCGACGATGGTCCTGCCGACCGACAAGCTGCAGTTCGGCCCAGACGGCCAGAACATGAGCGCGCCGCTCTTCGTCATGCAGGTCCAGAAGGGGGATCTGGTTCCCGTGGGGCCGCCGCCGTTCGCGGCCGCAAAGGTGATTCTGCCGCAGTAGTCATGATCACCCTCGCTGTTTGTGGGTGGGGTCTATGTGAGGCGCGGTCGGCCCCCGGTCGGGGGCCGACCGCGCCATCTCGGACCGGCCGCCACAAAGCCCTGGAGGCCCTATGACTTTCTCTCTCGACGTCATTCTGCAAGCCCTCGCCAGCGGGCTCATGGTCGGAGGAATCTTTGCCCTCATATCGGTCGGTCTCACGCTGATCTGGGGCGTGATGAAGATCATCAACTTCGCCCAGGGCGAGTTCTTGATGATCGGGCTCTACTTGACCTACTTCCTGGTGACACGGGCGCACATCAACCCCTACGTCACCATTTTGATCACCGTGCCGGCTCTGTTCCTCATCGGAGCTGCGATCTTCCGGATCACGATCCGCCCGATCCTGAAGGACGCGCCGATGAACCAGATCATGCTGACCCTGGGTCTTTCGCTCATGTTGCAGAACCTGGCCCTCATGTTCTTCAAGGCCGACGTGCTCCGCATTCAGACTCCCGGCCAGAGCGTCTTCATCCACCTCGGGCCGGTGGTTCTGAGCCTTCCGGAAGTGATCGCGTTCTTCGGCTCGATCGTCGCGACCCTCGCGCTCTACTTCTACCTCCAGCGCACCGACATGGGCCGGAGTGTGAGGGCTGCGTCACAAAGCCCCACGGCTGCCACGTTGATGGGTATCGACGTGCGCTTTACCTACCTCTTCGCCTTCGGCATCGGCTCGGCTACGTTGGGGGTGGCTTCGGCGCTTCTCCTGCCCACCTACTACACGTCTCCTACGGTGGGCCTCTTTCTCGGGCTCATCATGTTCGTGGTGGTGGTGCTCGGTGGTATGGGCAACTTCTTGGGCGCCTTCGTCGGCGGGATGATCATTGGCCTCACGGAGAACCTGGGCGCGGCGATTCTGCCCGGTTCCCTGTCTCGAGTCCTGACGTTCGGTATCTTCATCTTGGTATTGTTGCTTAAACCGCAGGGCATCCTCAGCCGGAGGCGGTCATGAGGATCACCCGCGCATACATCGTGGCGCTGGTCGTCTTCGGCGTCACCGCTTTCCTTCCGCTGATGCTGTCGAAGTACTACCTGCATATGGCCATCTTGGTGCTGCTGTGGGCATTTCTGGCCGTTGCGTGGAATATCCTGGGCGGCTACGGTGGACAGCACTCTCTAGGCAACGGCCTGTTCATGGGTATCGGCGCATACGGCGCCGCCTATCTGGTTCTCACTTGGAACATATCCCCCTGGCTGAGCATGGGCATCTTCGGCGTCGTGGCCGGACTGGCCGGAGCGTTCGTGGGCTATCTCACCTTTCGCTACGGGCTGAAGGGAGCGTACTTCGCGCTCGTGACCATCGCCCTCACCGAAGCAGCCGTCTACGTGGTCAGCAACTGGACGGCCATCGGGGCCAACAACGGCCTCTCGTTGCCCATCGCCAAGAGCAATGACTTCGCGATGTTGCAGTTCACCTCCGAAACGGGATACTTCTACGTCATCCTCATCCTCACCCTGCTGCTTGTACTATTCACCATATGGCTGGCGAGCCGGCGCTTCGGGTATCGGCTCATATCGGTGCGCGAGAACGAGGAGGCCGCGGAGGCACTCGGCGTAGGGACCATGTCCACCAAGATGTGGGCCATCGTCTTGAGCGCTGCGCTCACATCCGTGGGGGGTGTGTTCTACATCGTCCTCTACAATTATGTAAACCCCCGGAGTGTCTTCGGCGAGGCGGTCTCCATTCAGATCCTTCTCTATGCCATCGTCGGTGGCCTGGGCACCGTCTGGGGCCCGGTGGTGGGAGCGGCTATCTTGGTGCCTGTCTCGGAGATCGTGCGGGGGTCTTCACTCGGCCAGAAGTTCCAGGGGGCCTATCTGTTGACCTACGGCGTGATCCTGGTCGCGACGATGCTCTTCATGCCGCATGGCATCGTGGGCCTCGCGAAGAGCATCCGCCGGCGTCTGGGCGGAGGGGCGCCCGAGGCTCCGCCCGCGGGGGTCGCGCCTGGGCAGCCTCAGACGGAGCTGTCGGAACAGAACGGTGTGCCGCTATGAGCCACTTGCTGGAACTCGAGAATGTTACCCGCAGGTACGGCGGGCTTACCGCCGTGAACGACCTGACGTTCCACCTAGACGAGGGTGAGGTCGTAGGTCTCATCGGCCCCAATGGCGCTGGAAAGACGACCACGTTCAACATGATATCGGGAGCGGAGAAGCCGTCGTCGGGGATCGTCCGGTTCAAGGGTTCGGTCGTCAGCGGACTCAAAGCCCACCAGGTGTGCATGCGTGGCCTGACACGCACCTTCCAGGTGGTCCAGCCCTTTCCTGACATGACAGCGCTCGAGAACGTCATGATCGGTGCGTTCGCGCGCTATCGTTCCCGCCAGGCCGCCGAGGAGAAGGCGCACGCGGTGCTCGAGCGGATAGGTATGCAGCGCAAGTCGGCCGCCTTGGCGCGCGACCTCACTCTCCTCGAGCTCAAGCGCCTCGAGATCGGGAAGGCCCTTGCCACGGAACCGGAACTTCTTCTGTTGGACGAGGTTGCTGCCGGGCTCACCCCTGTCGAGATCGACGAGATCCTTGATCTCGTCCGCAAGTTGAACAGCGAGGGGACGAGTCTGTTGGTCGTCGAGCATGTGATGAAGGTGATCATGAGTTTGTCCACGCGCATCGTGGTGCTCAACTTCGGTTTGAAGATCGCCGAGGGGACGCCGAAGGAGATTGTTTCTGATCGGGCGGTGCTCGACGCGTACCTTGGAGAGGAGGGCTACGTTGCTTAAGGTCGAGAACCTGAGCGTCCAGTACGCTGCCTTCAAAGCCTTGCAGGGCGTTTCCCTGTCGGTAGACGACGGGCTGATCGTCAGCATCGTGGGAGCCAATGGAGCGGGCAAGTCCACTCTCATCAACGCGATCTCGGGGATGATCCGGCCCAAAGAGGGACGGGTCGTCTTCGACGGGGAGACCCTCAGCACCATGGCCCCCCACGACGTGGTGCGTTTCGGTGTGGTCCAGGTACCCGAGGGGCGCAAGCTGTTCCCCGATCTCACGGTGTTCGAGAACCTTCTGGTGGGGGGCAGTCACAAGAGAGCCAGGGCGGAGCGAACCGCCACACTTGAAGAGGTCTACGACCTGTTCCCCGTCTTGAAGGAGCGTCATGCTCAGCTTGCCCGCACACTCTCCGGCGGCGAGCAGCAGATGCTCGCCATCGGGCGGGCCATGATGTCGAAGCCGAAGCTCTTGATGATGGACGAGCCCTCTCTCGGCCTCGCACCCATCGTCGTGCAGAGCATCTTCGGAGTGATCAAGGAGTTGAAGCGGAGGGGACTGACCATCCTCCTGGTCGAGCAGAACATTCGACACAGCCTACAGATCTCCGACTACGCCTACGTCCTGGAGACCGGCAGGGTCGTGCTCGAGGGGACGGGCCAGGTGGTGCTGGCCGACGAACACACCACGGCGGCATACATAGGCACGGCGTAAGCCGGGCGGCCCCTCGCGTCAGGGTGTGCCTGCGGGGTCCTGCCCGTCAGGCGCACGCGAGCGATCGGCGCGCAAGGCGGCGATAAGAGCGGCGTCGCGGCGGGCGATGGTCGCCTCGGTGGCTTCTTGGGTCCACACGCGAAAGCCCTTGCCCGTAGCCGTGCCGGTGTGGCCCGCCGCCACGAGATCCTCCAGCAGCGGGGAAGGTTCGGGCGAATCTTCCAGGTCGCATAGAAGATAGCGGTCGACGTCGAGCACGAGATCGAGACCGGCGAGGTCGCATATGGCCAGCGGGCCGACGACACCCAGGCGGCGGCCAAAGCCCTGAGTGACCACGAGATCGATGTCTTCCGCGTCGGCGATGCCGTGAGCCACCAATGACATGGCTTCTCGTTGCAGGGCGTGCTGGAGCCGGTTGCCCACGAAGCCGGGGACGTCCTTGCGCACTATGACCGGCGTCTTTCCGGCGGCGGCGAGCAGCGCGTGCGCACGCCGTAAGGTAGCGTCACTCGTCTCAGCCCCTCGTACTACCTCGACCAGCGGGATCAGGTGGGGCGGATTCCAGAAGTGCATGCCACACACACGGGCAGGATGGTGCAGCCCGTCGGCGATGGCGGTAATGGAGAGGCCCGATGTGTTGGTGCAGATGAGTGTAGATGGGGGCAGCCACCTGTCGAGGTCTGCGAAGAGACGTTTCTTGAGCGAGAGATTCTCCGGTATCGCCTCGATCACGAGAGCCGGCGCGACGGAGCTGTCACCTGCCGCTTCGGAGTGACCGGCTGCGGAGGGTACGCACGCGTCCCGCAGATCGTCCCCGCACTGCACGCGCGCGGCGGCGGCCTCGGCGGCGGGCGAAGCGATGAGGTCGTACTCTACTTCTGCATCCAGTGCGTGACGCACGCGGGGGAGAGCCAAGCAACGGCTGTCCGGTTGACTCTCGATCAAGGTAACGCAGTGTCCGGCGAGGGAGAACACCATCGCGATCCCGACTCCCATCAGGCCGGCCCCCACGACTACCACTGGGCCGATTGCTTCGGCTCCTGCGCTGTCATCCTGCATCGGTCTGAGTTCCTTTCACGAGGTTGTAGGCCCGCCCGGCATGACGTAGAGTACCGCAATGCCTCCGAGCTCCAACACAGCCAGTCGGCCGGTCTCTACCAGGTGAATGTGCGCAGTGCGTCGGCGGTGAGTCACGGCGGGGCGGCCGAGTCACATGGGGCATGAGACACTGGTTATGGCCGCAGCGGCCCTCGTAGGCGGGGCTGTTGTCGTGCCCGTCACTGTCTTGTGGGCCGTGTGGCTCGTGCGCCGACGCCGGGCGCATCGTTCGGGGTAGCTGTGCGAGGGACCGGGGCGAGCGCGGTCCCTCGCACAGCTACCCTCGCGCAGGCTGAGGCCTTCGGCGGCTAGGCCGTCAACTCGCCGACGAAGTCGGTAAAGACCTCCAGGTGCCGGTCGATATCGGCGTCCGAGTGTTGCACCGAGATCAGCCATTGCTCGTCGAGCCCCGGCGGCAGGAAGATGCCGTGGGTCATCATGTAGATCCAATGAGCGTAGGCCAGGTCGAAGTCGGTCTTCTTGTAGTCGCGGAAATTGCGGACGCGGTCCTTGACATAGGTGATGCAGCCTTTGGCTCCCAGTCCCACCGTGTGGGCGGGAAGGCCCGCTGCGTCGATCACCTGTTGGCAGCCCGCCAGCAATCGGTCGTTCTTGGCTTTGGCACGCGCCCAGGCTTCCTCCGTGCAGATCTCGGTCAGCACCGAACGCGCGGCGGCCATGACCAGGGGGTTGCCGTTGAACGTGCCCTGCTGCGCCACGGTCCAATTTGTGATCAACTCCATGATCTCGGTGCGGGCTCCAAACGCGCCTAGCGGTACGCCTCCACCGATGGACTTAGCCAAGCAGATGATGTCCGGTTTCACTCCGTATGCGCCTGAAGCTCCATTCGGATGCGACGTGATGCCGGTCTTCACCTCGTCGAAGACCACCAATGCGCCGTGGCGATGTGTGATCTCGATCGCTTCCGCGAGGTAGCCCTCGTCGGGCAGGACGATGCCCATGTTCTCCGGCACCGGCTCGAGTATGAAGGCGGCTATCTTGTCGGGGTGCGCTGCGAACGCCCGTTCCAAGGCGGGGAGATCGTTGTACGGCACCACCACGACCTCGTCGATAGTGCCCCCGGCGATGCCGCCGAAATAGGGAACCGAGTTGGGAGCGTCGGCAGGGCCCGCCTTATCCAGCGGGGGCTTGACCGAGATCATGACCAGGTCGTGGTGGCCGTGGTAGCAGCCCTCCACCTTCACGATCATCTCACGGCCGGTAAAGCCCCGGGCAAGACGCAGCGCATCCATGGTGGCCTCGGTGCCCGAGTTCGTGTAGCGCACCATGTCGAAGGGGAACCGGCTGCAGAGCGCTTCGGCCACCTCTGTGTTCAGCACGCTGGGCGTGACGTACAAGGTGCCCTCGCCTGCCTGCTTGCGGATGGCCTTCACCATGAGGGGGTGGGAGTGGCCGGCGAGCAGAGATCCATAGCCCATGTTGTAGTCGATGTACTCGTTGTCATCGACATCCCACATGTGGCTGCCCACGGCTTTAGCCACGACGACCGGGGCCGGGTCGAAGTACTGGAAGTTGCTGGCCACGCCCATCGGCAGCACCTTCTTGGCGCGCTCGGTGGCCTTCTGGCTGCCTTTGGTGAGATCGGCGTAGCGCTGCTTCTCGCGCTCCGTGATCGAGAGCGCTCGTGTAGTCATGTCGGTGGCGGTGATGCTCATGCTCTCCCTCCGTGTGGTCGAGTGTTCTCAGATGTGCGGGTCGCTGTTGGCAGAGCCTCAGGGATACCCCATTGGTGTACGTCCTTGACCTTCTCGGGCACGAGCATGGTGCTCATGCGGGCCACGCCGGGAATGTTCCCTACGACCTCGCTGACAAAATGGTGCAGCTCGTCGTTGTCCCGAGCGTAGACCTGGATGCTCAAGTCTCGGTCGCCGGTAGAGTAGGCCACGTAACTCACCTGAGGCAGCGCAGCCAGACGTTCGGCTACCCGGCGCAGATGCCCCGGCACGACTTCTATCCAGATATCGGCGGTAACCACCAGTCCGAGGGCCTTGGGATTGACGATAGCCCCCACGTGCACGATACCCTCCGCGATCAGGCGCTCGATACGGTAGCGGACGGTCCGTTCCGACACGTGGCCAAGCCGGCGGGCAAGGTCCGAACTCGGCATCCGACCGTCGACCAGCAGGAAGGACACGATCCGTCGGTCTATGTCGTCGAGCCGGTGTGCCATGCCGCCACCCATGCGTGTGGTCCCTGAGTCGAATCACATCTCAGTATACAGGCGACGCTGCCGATTATGTCAAGTACTAGTAATAAGAATGCCGATTCGGCAAGAAGTGAGATAATGAACCACGAGACCCACCCATGAGGCGACAGGCCGGTCTGGTCGGGCGCAGCTCCTGGTCGGCGCGGCCCCTGGCCTATGCGGCCCTTCCGCGTTCTTTGGGGATGACGGCCTGGTGCGGACAATAAGGTGCGCACAGCAGGCAACCGGCGCACTTGCTCTCCTCCACTTTCCAGGCGTGATCCTGGCGCTTACTCAGGAGGCGCCGGAGACGGCTCGGAGAGTGGCCCCCGGACTCCGATGGCGAGATGCCCGCGGCGTCGTCGGGAATGACAGCGTCGCGTGGGCATATGCGGCTCACGCTGCAGGTGGCACATCCATCGCAGCTGGACTGATCTATATGTGCGACCGGTCGCTGACTCATAGGTAGACCTCCGCGGCAGTGAGAAGCTGAAGACAGTTGTCGATATACCCAAGGGGGTATAGACGTCACTACCGGCAGTGTACAGGGATGAGGGCATTACTTCAAGATGAGTGCAGCTGTCTGGCGGCCTCCGTCGCGCGCCTGACTTCGTCGCGGTCGAATTCGATGACGACGCTATAGGTGCCCTCGGCGAGGTGGGTGCGCACCGGTTGTTGCCTGCACTGCTGGAAGATGTGCAGCATGGCTTGATTGGTGGACAGCACTTCAGCGGTGAATCCGGCGATGCCGCGCTCCATCGCGAGCTCGATCAAATAGTCCAAGAGAAGGCGGCCGAGCCCCCGTCGCTGCCATTCGTCGCGCACCAGGAACGCCACTTCGGCCATGGTGTCTTCTGGGTTGAGCCGCCATTCGGCGAGGGCCACCAGCTCTTCCGGCGCCGGTAGTTGTGACATGACCGCGATGCTCATGTTGACCCGATAGTCGATGTTGACCACGTCTTGGCGCTCGCCGCGCGGATACGTGGTCTTGTGCCCCATGAAGCGCTGGTAGACGCTTTGTTCGCCGGCGTCGTAGAACAGGTCACGGATGAGGGGATCGTCGGAGGATCGCAGGGGGCGGAACTGCACGGTCCCTCCGTCGGGCAGGGTCACGTGCCGTTCCACCTCGTCGGGGTAGCGGGCGGCCCGCGGTGGCGCCACATCGAGGAACACGTAGCGCCGTTCCTTGGCGTGAGCCAGGAGTTCGGCGCGGGAGTCCGGGTGGGCTATCTCGATGAGGGCCATCGCCCGCTCCCGGATGGAGCGGCCGTGCAGGTGGGCGATGCCGTACTCGGTGACTACGTAGTGCACGTCGCCGCGGGTGGTCACCACCCCGGCGCCTTCGGAGAGGTGATCGACGATGCGACTTTGGCCCCGATGCGCCTGCGACGGCAGGCAGATCACCGGCTTGCCGCCCGGCGAACGGCCTGCCCCCCGGATGAAGTCCACCTGTCCGCCTATCCCGCTGTAGAAGTTGTAGCCCAGCGAGTCCGAACAGACCTGACCGGTGAGGTCCACTTCCAGAGCCCCGTTGACGGCGACCATGTGGTCGTTCTGACTGATGACGAAGGGGTCGTTCGTATAGTCCGAAGGGCGGAACTCGCACTGGGGGTTGTTGTGCACGAAGTCGTACAAGCGCTGAGTGCCCATACAGAACGAGGCCAGGATCTTGCCCCGGTGGATGCGCTTGCGCGCGTTGTTGATGATCCCCTCCTCAGCAAGATCGATCACCGCGTCGGTGAACATCTCGGTGTGCAGCCCCAGGTCTTTGCGGTTGGAGAGGAATTCAAGCATGGCCGCCGGCACGGCGCCGATGCCTATCTGCAGGCAGCAGCCGTCTTCCACGAGTTTTGCCACCTGACGGCCTATCTCGCGCGAGACATCGTCGGCAGCCGGCAACGGGGCGGTCAAGATGGGTTCGTCGATCTCCACGATGGCGTGGAGCTCATCGGCATGGATGAAGGAGTCCCCCAGCGTGCGCGGCATGCCCCTGTTCACCTGGGCGATGCGCAGTCGGGCGCTCTCCGCGGCCGGCTTGGTGACGTCTACGGCCACGCCGAAGGAGCAGTTGCCGTGCTCGTCGGGCGGCGATACCTGGATCAAGGCCACGTCGATGGGGATCTGGCCGCTGGCGAACAAGCGGGGTACTTCGGAGAGGAACAGGGGGGTGTAGTCGGCGCGGCCTTCCGCGACGTCATCGCGCATGTCGGCGCCGATGAAGAACGAGTTGTGGCGGAACACCCCGCTGAACCGAGGGGCCGAGTACGGGGCGGTGCCGAGAGTCAGTAAGCTGTAGATGTCAAGGTCGGCCAGGTGGCCGGCCATGTCGCTGAGACCTTGGACGAGAGCTTGGGGCTCGCCGCACCCCGCCCCGATGAATATCCTGTCGCCTCGGCGGATGCGTGTGAGCGCCGCCGGGATGGTGGTGAGCTTCTCGTCGTATCGCGTGCGCCAAGCCTTTTCGGGCATCCCTGTGCCGGTCCGATCCTACTGCTTGCGGTTATCCACCAGATCGCCGACCACGGAGGGATCCGCGAGGGTGGAGGTGTCGCCGAGATCGGAGACGTCGTTGGCCGCGATCTTCTTCAAGATGCGGCGCATGATCTTGCCGCTGCGGGTCTTAGGCAGGCCCGGGGCCCACTGGATCACGTCGGGAGTGGCGATCGCGCCGATCTCGTGGCGAACGTGGGCCACGAGATCTTTGCGGAGCGCGTCGGAGTGCTCAACATCGACGTTCAGCGTCACGTACGCATAGATGCCTTGGCCCTTGATGTCATGCGGGAAGCCGACCACGGCGGCCTCGGCTACCGCGTCGTGACTCACCAGAGCCGACTCCACTTCGGCGGTGCCCATGCGGTGCCCGGAGACGTTGATGACGTCGTCGACCCGCCCGGTGATCCAGTAGTAGCCATCCTCGTCGCGCCGGCAGCCGTCACCGGTGAAGTACATGCCGGGATACTGCCGGAAGTATGTGTCGTAGAAGCGGCCGGTGTCACCGTACACGCCGCGCATGATGCCGGGCCACGGACGCTTGATGCAGAGGTTGCCCACGCCGACGCCGGCCACTTCGCGGCCGTCGGCGTCGACGATGTAGGGTTCCACGCCAAAGAACGGCAAGGTAGCGGAACCCGGCTTGATCTGCATCGCCCCGGGGAGCGGAGTGATGAGGATGCCGCCGGTCTCCGTCTGCCACCAGGTGTCGACGATGGGGCACCGTCCGCCACCGACAAGATCGTGATACCAGAGCCAGACCTCAGGATTTATCGGCTCGCCCACAGTCCCCAGAAGTCTTAAGGAAGAGAGGTCATGTTTCTTCACCCAGTCGTCACCTTCACGGGCGATGGCCCGCAGCGCGGTGGGAGCGGTGTAGAACGTATTCACCTTGTACTTCTCGACCACAGACCAGAACCGATCCGGGGTCGGGTAGCTGGGCACTCCTTCGAACATGACCGACGTGGCGGCGTTGGCCAGGGGACCGTAGACTATGTAGCTGTGGCCGGTCACCCATCCGATGTCGGCCGCACACCAATAGATGTCCGAGTCCGGCTTGATGTCGAATACCAGATCGTGGGTTGTGGCCACCTGGGTCAGGTACCCACCCTGGGTATGGACTATCCCCTTTGGCTTGCCGGTGGTCCCCGATGTGTAGAGGATGTAAAGAGGGTCTTCGGCGTTGAGGGGCTCCGGGTCGCAGATTCCCGATTGGCCGCCGGCCAGATCATCCCACCAGAGATCTCGACCCGGTTCCATGTGAACGTCGCTGCCGGTGCGTTTGAGCACGATCACGTGCTCGACAC
>CAZDGO010000018.1:0-15669 GCA_964504825.1 uncultured Gaiellales bacterium | reverse complement strand
AAGCCTTGGCCACCAGAACGCACTGGCCGGCGCGATACGGCGTCCTCGGTCGCGCTCGTAGCGCTGCTACGAGCGCTTCCTGCGTCCTTGTCTCGCACTCGCCCATCGCGCCCTGGCGGCGAAGCGTCACTCTTCAGCAGCCTGTTAGCGGGGAACCAGAGCAACACGGAGGAGGAATGATGAAGAAGCTCGATGAAGAACTGCGCATCTTGAGTGTCGAGGGCCTGAACGCTTCTGTCAGTCGCCGCGGGTTCTTCAAACGAGCCGGGGCGGCCGGCCTGCTACTCGGCGTCCCGGGTCTCCTGGCCGCGTGCGGGGGTGGTGGCGAGACTTCGACCACTGCCGTGGGAGGTACTCCCGCCACACAGAAGCTTGGCGATACGCTCAACTTCTACAACTGGTCGGACTACATCGCCGAAGACACCATTCCCAACTTCGAGAAAGAATTCGGCGTCAAAGTCGTGTATGACAACTACTCTAGCAACGACCAGCTCTTGGCGAAGCTGCAGAGTGGCGCCACCGGATACGACATTATCGTACCGTCGGACTATATGGTCACCACGATGTTGGGGCTGAACCTCCTGCAGGAGATCGACCTGGCCAACGTGCCGAACATCGCCAATCTCTACGCGCGCTTCCGGGAGGAACCGTTTGACCCGGGCAACAAGTACTCCGTGCCGTGGCAGTGGGGCACGACCGGCATCGGTTACAACTCCGGGAAAGTGCTCGACTTCAAGCCTTCTTGGGACATGCTCTGGGATGCCAAGTACAAGGGCAAGATCACCATGTTGACCGAGATCCGGGACATCTTCGCCGTAGCCCTCTTCAAGCTCGGCTACGATGCGAATACTATCGACGTCAAGCAGATCGAAGAAGCGAAGAAGTTGCTCATCGAGCAGAAGCCCCTGCTCAAGCACTACACGTCGGACACATATATCGATGAGCTCGCGTCGAACGACGTCTGGCTGGCCCACGGGTACTCCGGTGACGTCTTCCAGGCGCAGGCGGAGAACGATCTGGTGCAGTACGGCATCCCCGCGGAGGGCGCGATCACCTGGGTGGACAACATGTGCATCCCCAAGGATGCTCCCCACAAGTACACGGCTGAAGTGTTCATGAACTATATCCTCCAGCCGGAGGTGTCGGCGGCCATCAGCAACTTCGTGGTCTATGCCAGCCCCAACGAGAAGGCAGAGGAGTTCCTCGCGCCGGAGATCCTCAACGATCCGGCCGTGTATCCGCCGAAAGAGGTGCTAGACAAGCTCACGTTCATCAAAGAGCTAGGCGTCGACACGGAGCTGTACAACAACGCGTTCGAAGAGGTGAAGGCTGCTTGAGCATGCCGTCCTCACCGCCCGCTAGGACCGGGTTGTTCAGCAAAGTGGCCGGGCGACTGAGGGGCCACTCGGCTTTGACTGCCACTCTCTTGGTCGGGCCCACCATGCTGTGGCTTCTGCTGTTTCTGATACTCCCTCTGGGCGTGATCTTCGTGTACAGTCTGGGGAGCCGGGGGGCATTCGGCGATGTCGTGCTCGGTTTCTCGTTCGACAACTACCTCAAGGCTTTCAGCCCGCTATGGTTCCCCGTCATTTTGCGCTCGTTCGAGTATGCGGCGATCGCCACGCTGCTGACTCTGCTGATGGGCTATCCGATGGCCTACTTCATCGCCCTCTTCGGAGGACGCCGCAAGAACCTCTACTTGATCTTGTTGATGCTGCCGTTCTGGACCAGCTATCTGATTCGCACGTATTCGTGGATCGTGATCCTCCGCACGGAAGGCGTGCTGAACACAGTGTTGACCTCGTTGCACATCGTGGGCGATCCCCTCGATCTGCTCAACACCCCGTTCTCGGTCATCCTCGGGTTGACCTACGGGTTCCTGCCGTTCATGACATTGCCGCTTTACGCGAGCCTCGAGCGGCTCGATAAGAGTCTGATCGAGGCTTCGTACGATCTGGGAGCGAACCGGTTCTGGACGCTGCTCAAGGTCACTGTGCCGCTGTCCTTGCCGGGGATCGTTGCCGGAACGCTGCTGGTCTTCATCCCTGCGGTGGGGGATTTCGTGACTCCCGACCTGTTGGGAGGGCCCAGTACGATCATGATCGGCAACGTCATCCAGTCTCAATTCTTGTCCGCCAGGGACTGGGCCTACGGGTCGGCATTGAGCTTTAGCTTGATGGCGATACTGCTGGTGGCCATCTTCCTCTACGTGCGCCGAGTGGGAACGGAGGATCTGGTGTGAGGGCGTGGCGCGCATCGGCAGGGCCGTCATGAGCCGGAAACCGCGCGACCAGAGGGTCAAGGCGAAGGGTCTGCGGGTCTTCGTGGCCTTCGTGTATGCGTTCCTGTTCGCTCCCATCGTGGTGCTGGTTCTCTTCTCGTTCAACAACTCCAAGCGCAATGCGGCGTGGAAGGGTTTCACTCTGACGTGGTATGACGCGCTGTTCCACGACTCCGCGGTGCTGCAGGCCCTCCAGAACAGCTTCAAGGTCGCGGTGGCGGCCACCGTTATCTCCACCATCTTCGGCACGCTGGCGGCATATGCGTTGGTGCGCTACCGGTTCCGTGGGTCGGGCGTCTACAACGGGGCCATCTACATCCCCTTGGTGATCCCGGAGATCGTGTTCGGTGTGGCGCTGCTCACCTTCCTTCGGGCCATCGGCATGAATCTGAGCATCATAACGGTGGTCATCGCGCATATCGCGTTCACGGTCTCGTACGTCGTGGTGGTGGTGAGGGCGCGGATGGTCGGCTTCAACCGGAACCTCGAGGAGGCCGCCATGGACCTGGGCGCCAACGAGCTACAGACGTTCGCCTACGTCACTCTGCCCTTCATGCTGCCGGGCATCCTCGCCGGGAGCCTACTGGCCTTCGTGCTCTCCTTCGACGATTTCGTCATCACGTTCTTCAACGCCGGCGTGGGGGCCACCACGCTCCCGTTGAAGGTGTATTCCATGGTGAAGTTCGGCGTGACCCCCGAGATCAACGCCATCTCGGTCTTCATCCTCGGCATCACGTCCGTCCTCCTGCTCGCCTACTACAAACTGCAGGGCGCTCCTCCCGGGGCGACCATCAAAGGAGCAGGCGAGGAGTAGCCTCGCCGGCGCGGGGACGCGCCTCTTCCGCGGCATGCTACTCGCGATCGTTGAGGATCGCCCGCGAGCGTAGTCCCAAGAAGAGGTCCACCAAGATCTCGGTGTCGCCCAGCCTGATGCCCAGGAGTGACTCTATCTTCTTGAGCCGGTAGCGCATGGTGTTCTGATGTACGTACAGGTGCTTGGCCGCCCGGCTGACCGATCGCTGCTCATCCAGGTACGTCATGAGTGATCGCACCAGTTCGTCGTGATGGGCGTCATCGTGCTCCTGTAGCGCGCCGATGGTGGATGCGTAGAAGAGTTCGAGTTGCTCGCTACTCTGATTCTCAAGCGCGCGGAGGCTTGGTCCGAGTTCGCTGAAGAGCCCGATGGTTCGAAGCCCGCTGCCGCGGGCAAGCCGTGCCGCCTCCCGGGCTTGGGCGCACGCGCGGGCCACGGCCTCGACTCCGATGAAGGCGTCGGAGAGCCCCCCGAAGAGTCGCGCGCATGGTGCGCGTTCGTCAATGCGCTTACGTAGGAGAAGTCCGGCTGACCGGAGTTGTTCGTCTCCCGAACGCCCGGGTTGCAGCAGCACGATGATCGCGTCTCCTCGCGACATAGCCACTGTGGGATATCCCTGGTTGGCCAGAGCCGTCTCGATGATCTCTTGGAGCTCCGCGCGGGCTTCCTCCGCCTGCTCCTCGGCCTTGAGGCCTCGGGATGATTTGGAGTCAGCCGTTCGCTCGGCCTCTACCAACAACACCCGCAGTGAACGCTCCACGTCGATGTGATGCGCACGGAGCCGGCCGGCAAGTTCTACGGGGTCCCCGGAGCCGGCCACTAACTCGTCCAGGAGATCTGCCCGCAGCTTGCGCTGCAGGAGCTGGCTATCCCGTGATTTCAGGAGATCCAGCGAAAGCAGCTTCTGTGCGTAGGTGAGCACGATGTCGGCGAACTCGGCCAGGTGCTCCCGCGCGGGCATCGCCAGTGCGAGCACGTGGTGCATGCGCCCGTGACTGCGCACTTCGCGAAAGACCAGCCGCAGGTCATCGAACGCCATCTCCCGAGGCAGGTCGCCACTGTGGGCGGCCTCGAAATATGCCAGCCAGATGCGGTCGGCCTGCGGACTATCGATGCGCACGCGGTGGGGGGCCAGGCTGACCACGGCGCCATCGGCGTCGTAGAGCACGATGGTCGCCGCCAGCAACATCGAGAGCGATGAGACCAGATGGTCGGCCCCCTTCTCTTCCACGAGCAGGGAGAGAAGGTGGTTCTGCACTGAGAGGCTCCGCCGCAGACGATGCATGTCGGTGCTGAGGAGGCTGGTGAATATGTATGAGGTCACCATCCGGAACGGGATGTGGTAGCCGACCTCGAAGAGCGGTAGGCCGGCTGCTTCGGCGGCCTCGCGCAATTGTGGCGGGGCCCCGTCTTCGGTGATGCCGGCGGCGTACCCGACCGCGGCCATGCCTGCCTCGGACAGGCGGTTGATAAAATCGCGCTGCAGACCGGGATCGTTCTTCAGCGATAGGCCGGTCGTAAGCAGCACGTCGCGGGGAGCGAGCCACGGAGTGGGGTCGGGCATCTCGGAGATGTGTACGCCGCCTACCTGGCGGCCGCACCCCCGTTTTCCGGCCACCAGTGTCAGGCCAAGTTCCGGCTCGTTCAGGAGGTCCTGGACGGTCAGACGCGGACGCTGGTGTGCGGACATCACCCTCCCATAGGCAGCCCTAAATCGCGTATAGCCCCCGGCAATTCCCAGAGATAGCGTACCAGTCTAACCCCGGAAGGTGCCTCTCTCAAGAGTTCGTCCAGGCTCTGCACGATGGCTATGCCGCGGGCTCACGCCGTCGGTGGCAGGCCCTCCACTCCCCAGCCGCGCTGGACCCAGTACGAGGTCAGCCATCCGCGCAGCTCGGCCTCATCGACGGGGGGCTTCTCGTCGAGCGGTTCGGTCATGAAGCGCTCCGGCAGCCAGTCGTCTTCGGATGAGAGGCCCATGGCGAAGTTGAGCCGTCTGGCCCGCGTCAGCAGCGAATTGGCCAGGGCCTTGAGGTCGTCGACCGGCATGTCCGACCCTTGCAGTTCGCTCACGACGGCTGCCAGGTCGTCCCAGGTCATCCAGTCGCGGTAGAAGCGGCACATGACCAGGCAGTCGTAGAGGAACATGCGGTCCTCGAAATCGATGAAGACCCGAGCTGTGCCCTCGTGGTCGAGGTCTTTGACCATCCCCGTCAGGATGGGCTTGTAGAACGTGGCCCGCAAGTGGCAGGCGCCCCTAGGACTCGTAGCGTACGCGAGGGCCATGCCGCGCAGGGCGCGGGGATCGTAGCCTGCCGGCTCCATGCCCTTCACATGTATAGCCTCGTCCTCCATGCCCAGCGCGGCCGCGGCACCGCGGATGCCGCGGGCCATGACGTCGCCCAGCGGGGTGCCGCGGGTTGAGAGGTCCACCAGCGCCCTGGCGATGCCGGCCGTGTCACCCGCTACGGGAGCCCCTTCGACCGTGCCCCTCTCTCCGGCTTTGATCGCCAGTGCCACCACGTTGCCCGCGCTCATGACGTCGACGCCCAGGCGATTGCACTCTTCGTGCAACATGACCACATCCTGGGCCTGCTCGACCATGCAGAGCCCTCCGAACGAGTACAAGGTCTCGTACTCCGGTCCGTGGATCTCCCTACCGGAGTGGGGTCCTTCGAGGATGGTGAGATGGCGGCGGCAGCGGACCGGGCAAGGAGGACACGTGCCGTTCTCGACCTTCGCCCACGTCGGGTAGTTCTCCGCCTGCAGCGTCTCTCGGTGTGGCGCCCTCCCGCTCGACCAGTAGTCGGTGGGAAACCCGCCGGCTTCGTTCAGCACCGCGACCATCATGGGCGTGCCCAGGCGCCTATAGGCGTCGGCCGCCGGGGAGTTCGTGGCCAACCCGGACACGTTTTTGCGAACCGCGTCGAAGGCCTCGCTGCCTTTCGTGTGCAGGGGACCGGGGGAGGTGACGGTGATCGCCTTCAACTTCTTGCTGCCGAACACGGCTCCCATGCCACCGCGACCCAAGGCGTGATCCTTCTGCAGTTGCACCGAGGCGCACACGGTGAGATTCTCCCCCGCGGGGCCGATGATCATGGTGGCGGAGCGCTTGGTGAGTACCGGCGCCAACGCCTCCTCCGTCGCGAAGACGTCGAGGCCCCACAACTCATCCGCCGGCATCAACGAGGCGCCGGCGGCATCGATGTGAAGTCGCACCGGATCGGTGCCGGCCCCTGTGACGACGACTGCGTCCCAGCCGGTCTCCCGCATGGTGCGGGCCATGGTGCCGCCCGCGTACGACTCAAGGAAGGCGCCCGTCATCGGACTCTTGGTGAAGGCCCCAAAGCGGTCAGAGCCGGAGAATCCGTAGGCCGCGAGGGGGCTGGGGGTCAGGATCACCACGTTCTTCGGCGCAAGGGGATCGACCGTTGGGTCGAGGTGGCGTTCGAGCAGCTCGAGAGCCAGGGCCTTGCCACCAAGGCCGTGAATGGCGGGGAATATCGTCTCTTCGGCCGAGCTGGTCCCCGTGTTCAGGTCGACATGCAGGATCCTACTCATGCATACTCCTCCAGCCCCAACTCCCGCACAAGCTCCGCCGTCGGCCGTCCTTCGGCGTCCCAACCCCGGACCTCGTAGTACTCCCTCTTCATCTGCGCAAAGAGCGCCGGGTCAAGGGAACGGCCGGAGTCTGTGAGAGGGATCCGAAGCCCCCTCGGCATGGAGTCGTCCGCCGCCGTCCAGCCCTCGCGCAGGTTGAACAGCCGCACGAGATTCCAGACTCGACGGCCGAGAGCCAAATACTCGTCTACTGTCATCTTGATCCCCACCGCGCCGAGCATGGCCTCGGCATCCTCTTTCTGATAGCCGATGAAATCACAACCCACGAGACTCCACTCGGCCGCGTTCTCGTCCTGCTCACCCGCCACAAAGGCGGCCTTGCCCGCAGCCCCGAAGGGATCGGAGTCCGCCTCCTCTGAGAGGGCCTCGATGGCGATGGGCCAGGAGCGCATGTGACAGCCGCCCCTATCCGAGGTGGCATACGCCAAGGCCATACCCACGCTGCCCCGGGGGTCATACGCCGGGTACTCCAGGTTCTTGACCGCAAAGACGGGCACCAGTGCATCGTCGATGCCCCAGAGCAGAGCCGCCCGAGTGATGCCCTGCCCGAGAGCCGCTCCCAGGCCGCGCCCGTAGGCGATGTCCTCGGTGAGCGCGATCTGACCAGACGAGTCGCCGAAACGCACACATGAGTCGATGAGACCCCGCTCGGCGCAGTCCATGGCGAAGGCCACCGCCGCTCCCGTGGAGATGGTGTCAAGCCCGAGGAGGTCGCAGACTTCGGCGAACTTCACGATCGAGGAGAAATCGGCGTTGCCGGTGTTCGACGCCCCTAAGCCGATGGTCTCGTATTCGAGCTTGTCGGCTTCCGCCCCCGGGAAGGCGCCCTCTTTGGCGCGCACGTGGGGGCCGCAGTTGACCGGGCAGTTGTAGCAGCCCTCCCGGCTCACAAGGTTCTCGATGACGGGTTCGTGGCCGATGGCGGCGGCCCCTTCGAAGCTGCCGGCGCTCCAGTTGCGGGTGGGGAGTACGTTCACCCCGTTGGTCCAGTCCACGATGGCCGGGGTACCGGCGTCGCGGAGCCAGGAAGACGGGGAGCCCTCGGCCATGATCCTCTGTGAGAGGGCGGTGCGTAGCTTGCGGCCCTCCGAGGAGAGAGGCGGACCCTTGCCGCCTTTCACCGCGATGCACTTCAGCCGTTTGGCCCCCATGACCGCCCCGGCGCCACCGCGGCCGTTGATGCCGGAGCGGCCCCTCTTGGTCTTACCGGCGTTGTTGCCGATGCAGGCAAGCGCCACCTGGTGCTCGCCTGCCGGGCCGATGGCGGCCACCCGGTGCTCGGCAAAGCGGGGGTCGTCGTCGGTCGCTTTGATCGTTGCCCCGGCGAGATCCGGGCAGGGCACGAGGCGGCCGCCCCCCTCGGTCACTTCCAGGTAGGAGAGGACGGGGGCCTCTCCGGAGATGATGAGGCCGATAAGGCCGGCTTTACGCATCTCCCAGGCGAAGTAACCCCCGGCGTAGGTGTCAAGGAAGCCGCCGGTAGCCGGGGATTTCGTCACCACCACGTGCCGGCAGGTGCCGGGGAAGATGCCCGAGATGGGGCCGGTCATGAAGATGAGCAGATTCTCCGGAGCGAGGGGGTCGGTGCCGGGGGGAAGCTCCATTAAGAGGTAGTGGGCGGCGAGGCCCTTGCCCCCGAGAAAGCGGGAGATGAGCTCCGGGGGCACCTCTTCCCGGGAGACGGTGCCGCTCGAGAGGTCGGCGCGCAGGATGTGGTAGGGCATGGGGGCTCCTTTTCCTTGGGGGAAGGGGTCGCTCGTGAGGTCGCGGCGCCGTGCGCGTGTGCGCGACCGCTCCGGGCCCTCTCCGGGCTGTGGCTACGCCAGGCCCGCTTCCTTGGTCACCTCGGTGAGCGATTCCGCGACTATCGCCAGTCCACGTTCGAGGGTGTCGAGTTCTATCGTGAGCGGCATCAGGGCCCGGATGACGTTGCCGTGAGTGCCGGCCGAGATCATGATCACACCTTTTTCCGCCGCTCGGGCCACCAAGGCCTTCGTCAGATCGGGCGCCGGCGTTTTCGCGGCGCGGTCGGTCACCAGTTCCATGCAGACCATCGCTCCCGGGCCGCGGACATCTCCGATGACCTCTAGGTCTTCGGCCAGGCGGTTGAACGCGGAGCGGACACGGTCGCCTACCACGACGGCTCGGTCGAGGAGATTCTCCTCCTCGATGATCTCGAACACGGCCAGAGCGGCTCGGCAGGCGGTTGGGTTGCCTCCGTACGTTCCACCCAGGCCGCCGGGGTGAGGAGCGTCCATCACGTCGGCCCGTCCGGTGATGGCAGACAGCGGATAACCGGCGGCGAGAGCCTTCGCTGTGGCCATGATGTCGGGCTCGACGCCCCAATGTTCGATGGCGAACAACTTGCCCGTGCGGCCGAAGCCTGATTGGACCTCGTCGGCGATGAACAGGATGCCGTGCTTCTCACAGATGGCCTTGATCTTGGGGAAGTACTCCTTGGGCGGAGCGACGAACCCGCCCTCACCCAGCACCGGCTCGGCCAGCACCGCGGCCACTGAGCCGGCCTCCACATAATTCTTGAATGCGTCCTCGAGCAGGTCCGCGCAGGCCACACCGCAGGCCGGATAGGCCAGATCGAGCGGACAGCGGTAGCAGTACGCGTAAGGCAGGCGATAGACCTCGGGGGCAAAGGGCCCGAAGCCTTTCTTGTAGGGCATGGTCTTGGATGTGAGGGTCATCGTCATCAGTGTGCGCCCGTGGAACGCGTCCTCGAAGGCCACGACCGCGTCTCGGCCGGTGCTGTAGCGGGCGATCTTGACCGCGTTCTCGATCGCCTCCGCGCCCGAGTTGGCGAACATAGTCTTCTTCTGTGAGGCGCCGGGGGCGGCCGCGTTCATCTTCTTGGCCAGCTCGATGTACCCCTCATACATGACCACGTGGAAGCAGGTGTGCGAGAACTTGGTCGCCTGATCCTGCACCACAGCTACCACCTTCGGGTGGCAATGGCCCACGGCCATCACTCCGATGCCGGAGGCGAAATCGATGTAGTCCCGTCCTTCCACATCGGTGATGATGGCGTTCTTGGCTTTGGCGGCGAACAGGTTGGTCACATTGAAGGGGCCGCGCGGCACATGTTGGTCGCGGGCCTCTTTAAGTTCCTCGTTCGTCATACTCTCCTCCGTTTCGGATCTACTGTGATGGGTCTGTGCGGGCTTCCCAAACCGCCCCCATTGCGTCCAGGATGAGCCGCGCAGCGAGGATGGCGGTGATCTCGCCGTGGTCGTACTGCGGATTCACCTCGACTAGATCGAGGCCGACGACCGTGCCGTGCCCGGCGAGGGCGCGGATCAACGCGCGTCCTTCGCTGTAGGCGAGGCCCCCCGGCTCGGGAGTGCCGGTGCCCGGGGCGATGCCGGGGTCGAACACGTCGATGTCGATGGAGATGTAGAGCGGTGCTTTCGCGGGCACCAGGGCGAGCACTCCCGGTGTGCCCAGATCACTGAAGGCCTGCCGGGTGACCACCCGAATGCCTCGGCGCTGCGCCTCCTCCCAGTCGGCCTTGCCGCTGTTGAAGCCCCGGATGCCCACTTGGGTCACTCCCGCGACCAACGATTCGTCCATGGCTTGGCGAATCGGGGTGCCGTGGGCGTAGGGGGGCAGGTAGGAGTCGAAGTCCATGTGCGTGTCCAGGTGCACGAGGTACGGACGTGGCTCCGTAGGACGGGCTCTGGCCAGACCCCTGAGGAGGGAAGCGGTGACAGAGTGGTCGCCGCCCAGTGCCACCGGCACGGCGCCCGCCCTGGCGATGCCGGCTATAGCCTCGGCGATCATCTCCCGGTCGGCCTGGCCGTTACCCGGGCTGATGGGCACATCACCGCGGTCGCCCACGCGGGCGCCGGTCAGAATGGTCCGCCCCAGCTCCACATCGAACAACTCGGCGCCGCCCTCGTAGGAGTAGAGAGTGGATGCCGCGCGGATGGCCCGAGGCCCGAAGCGCGCGCCCGGGCGGTTCGAGGTGCCCTCGTCGAAAGGGATGCCGAGCACCAGGAAGTCGTAGCTATCGGCCTCCGCGGCAGGCACAAGCGAAAGTTTGAGGAACGAAGCGACGCCCACATACGGCATCGAGCCGGGCGATCCGGGTAGATGAGTAGGATCAGTGGTCATGCGCCCCCCGCTGGTATTCTGATCATCCCCAACCTAGCAGACCTCGGCCTGCGGCGGGATTGTGAGAACATACCAGATAGCGCCCGATCTCTATGCGGGCTCACAGTGCCCGACGTTGCCTTCGCACTCGGCCTTGCGCGGCCTCACCCGCACCGTGTAAACTTCTTGGCCATTCGCGCAGGCTTCGACCGGCGCGGGCACCGACACACACGACCGCAGTCCGGATCGGCGATACGGGGAGGCGATGTGGCGAAGCATAGCGACGAGGTGATGGTGGGGCCCGCGAGGGCGCCGCACCGTTCGCTGTTCCGCGCCCTGGGTCTGGGCGCGGCCGACGCCGGCCGGCCGCTCATCGGCATCGCCAACTCCTACAATGAGCTGATCCCGGGCCACATGCACCTGCGCTCCATCGCGGAGCAGGCCAAGTTCGGAGTCTGGCAGGGCGGTGGAGTACCCCTCGAGTTCAACGTGATCGGCGTGTGCGACGGCATCGCCATGAACCACACGGGCATGAACTACTCGCTGGTGTCTCGCGAGAACATCGCCGACGCGGTGGAGATCATGGTGCAGGGCCATGGGCTCGACGGGCTGGTGATGATCCCCAACTGTGACAAGGTCGTGCCCGGCATGGTCATGGCCGCCGCCCGCTTGGATGTGCCTGTGGTGATCGTCTCCGGCGGTCCGATGCTGGCCGGCGACTACCGTGGCAAGAAGGTCGATCTGAAGGATGTCTTCGAGGCGGTCGGCGCCTATTTCCGGGGCAACATCAGCGCGGAAGACCTTACCGAGTTGGAAGAGTGCGCCTGCCCTACGTGTGGGTCGTGTGCCGGTCTCTTCACGGCCAACTCGATGAGTTGCCTCACCGAGGTCTTCGGGCTGGCTCTGCCTGGTGACGCCACCATCCCGGCTCCGTTCTCCGCGCGTCTTACGTTGGCGCGTCGATCCGGGGCTCAGGCGGTCGAGGTGGCCCGGCAAGGATGGGGCGCGCGACGCTTTTTGACGGCGGCAAGTCTGCACAACGCCCTGGCCCTCGACGCGGCCTTGGGGTGTTCCACCAACACCGTCCTGCATCTGGAAGCCATCGCGAACGAGGCCGGAGTGGCGCTGCCCTTGACAGAGTTCAACGTCGTCTCCGGCCGCACGCCCCACATCGTGAAGCTCTCGCCCTCGGGTCCCGACCACATGGAAGATCTCGAGCGCGCCGGCGGCATCATGGCCGTTCTTAAGCGGCTGGCCGAGAACGACCTGGTCGACGGCTCGGTGCCGACCGTGGCAGGCGTGACCCTGGCTGATCAGTATCAGGCTGCCGTGATCCGCGATGAAGAGGTTATCCGGCCTCTAGATGCGCCCCATCACCCCACCGGCGGCTTGGCCATGCTCTTCGGCAATCTGGCTCCCAACGGAGCGGTGGTCAAAGAGGCGGCTGTGCTGCCCCAGATGCTCGTCCATCGTGGCCCGGCTCGGGTCTTCGAGGACGAGGCCTCCCTGGTCTCGTCCATCGAGTCCGACACCATCGAGCCCGGCTCGGTCATCGTGATCCGCTACGTGGGGCCCAAAGGCGGCCCCGGCATGCCCGAGATGCTCACGCCCACGTCGGCTCTGGCCGGCGCCGGGCTCGACGACCGCGTGGCTCTCATCACCGACGGCCGTTTCAGCGGCGCCAGTCGCGGCGCGAGCATCGGACACGTTGCTCCTGAAGCCGTGGACGGAGGTCCCATCGCCTTAGTCCGTGACGGAGACCATATCGCCATCGACATCCCCGGGCGGCGGCTCACCCTCGAAGTCTCCGAGGACGAGCTCGCCACGAGGAGGGCAGCCTGGCGGCGTCCTGAGCGAAAGCTCACGGGCGTCCTGGGCCGTTATGTAGCCTTGGTCTCCGGGGCGGATACCGGTGCGGTCCTAGACGTGGGCGGCATCGGAGCTTAGTGCGGATGGCCGGACGGCGATCCGGCCGGCGGTGCAGTCGCACCAGTCCCGCTTCCTCCCCTAACCGGCTCGCCCCGGCACGCGGCCTGTCGATCCAACTGAACACGCGGAGCACACTATGAAAGCAACACGAGCACTTCTCGAGGCACTCACGCGAGAAGGGGTGGAGGTCGTCTTCGGATATCCCGGAGGCAATGTCATCCCCCTCTACGACGCGTTGTACGACTACGACATCAAGAACATCCTCACCCGGCACGAGCAGGGAGCGGCACACGCCGCCGACGGCTATGCCCGGGCTTCGGGCAAGGTGGGGGTCTGCATCGGCACCTCCGGTCCAGGAGCCACCAATCTCGTCACCGGCATCGCGAACGCATATCTGGACAGCGTGCCCATGGTGGCCATCACCGGTCAGGTGCGCACCGACCTGCTGGGCACTGATGCGTTCCAGGAGGCCGATATCTTCGGCATCACGTTGCCCATCGTCAAGCACAGCTACCTGGTGCAGCGGGCGGAGGACATCCCGTCCATCATCCATGAAGCCTTCTATATCGCCGGCACCGGCCGCAAGGGCCCCGTGTTGGTCGACATCCCGGTGGACCTGCAGCGCGCCGACATCGACCCCGACCCGACCAAGGCGCAGAAGATATCTCTGCCCGGTTACAAGCCCACGGTGAAGGGTCATCCCAAGCAGATCAGGACGGCGGCTCAGGCGATCGCGGATGCGGAACGGCCGATCATCTTCGCGGGGGGCGGCGTCGTTTCGGCGGACGCGGCCGAGGAACTGCGCGAGTTGGCGGTCTACGCCCACATCCCCGTCACGACCAGTCTCACGGGTATCGGCGGATTCCCCGGGGATCATTCTCTCTCTTTGGGCATGCTCGGCATGCATGGCACCCAGTACGCCAACTACGCCGTGACCAACTGCGACCTGATCTTTGGGGTCGGGGTCCGTTTCGACGACCGGGTGACCGGCAAGCTGGACACGTTCGCTCCCGACGCCACTGTTATCCATGTCGACGTGGATCCCGCGGAGATCTCCAAGAACGTGAATGTCGACATCCCCATCGTGGGCGACGCCAAGAAGGTGCTTTCCGCCCTGTTGGTCGAACTCAAGAAGCTCGGCCTCTCCTCGGAACGGCACCTGCCCTGGATGGAGCAGGTCGCGTCGTGGAAAGAGGCGCACCCGATGATCGTGCGCCAGGACGACGAAGGCGAGTTGATGCCCGAGTATGTGGTGCGGAAGATCTGGGAGGTCACCAACGGAGAAGCGATCGTCTGCACCGAGGTGGGTCAGAACCAGATGTGGGCGGCTCAGCATTACCTGGTCAAACATCCGCGTCGGTTCGTCACCTCCGGCGGCCTGGGCACCATGGGCTTCGGTTTCCCTGCCGCCATCGGCGCGAAGCTCGCCCGGCCGGACCTCACCGTGGTCGATATCGCCGGTGACGGCTCCTTCCAGATGACCATCCAGGAGTTGGCCACGGCCGTGGACTATGGTCTCGCCGTCAAGGTCTGCATATTGAACAATCAGTACCTGGGCATGGTGCGCCAGTGGCAGGAACTCTTCTGGACCAAACGCTACAGCGCCACCTGTGTTGCGTGCCAGCCGGACTTCGTCAAGCTGGCGGAGGCCTATGGCGCCGAGGGCTACCGGGCCAACCGGCCCGACGAAGTGGAAGAAGTGCTTCGGGTGGCCCTCTCGAGCGACGCTCCCGCGGTCATCGACTTCCGGGTGAAGCGCGAGGCCAACGTCTGGCCCATGGTTCCGGCAGGCGGTTCGATCGACCAGATGATGGTGGAGGAGACCTCATGAAGCACACGCTCTCGGTCCTGGTCGAGAACAAGCCCGGGGTTCTCACGCGCATCGCGGCCCTGTTCGCACGTCGCGGTTTCAACATCGACAGCCTGGCTGTGGGGGAGACCGAAGATCCGCGTCTCTCCCGCATGACCATCGCGGTGGACGCCCAGGATTCGCCCCTGGAGCAGGTGACCAAGCAGCTGCACAAGCTGATCAACGTCATCAAGATCACCGACCTCGACCCGGCGACTTCGGTGGAGCGCGAACTGATGTTGGTCAAGGTGCGCGCCGACGCCGACTCCCGCCCGGAGATTATGCAGATCGTTGAAGTCTTTCGGGCGAAGATCGTGGACGTCGGCAAGGACGGACTGGTGGTGGAAGTCACGGGCACCCGGGAGAAGATGGAAGCCATACTTGGCTTGATGCGTCCGTTCGGGGTCGTCGAGCTCGTGCGCACGGGGCGGATCGCGATGGGGAGGGGGACGGCCAGACTCTGAAGCGAACGGCAATCGTAAAGATCGGGCACATCGTCACAGAAGAGAGGAAGAACTGATGTTTTACGATAAGGACGCCGACCTGGGACTGCTTCAGGGGAAGACGGTGGCTATCATCGGTTTCGGTAGCCAGGGGCACGCGCACGGCCAGAACCTGCGGGACAGCGGCGTGCAGGTGGTCGTTGCCGAGGCGCCCGGATCGCCGGGCTGGCAGCGGGCTATCGACGCGGGCTTCGAAGCCGTGTCCGCCGCCGAGGCGGCGGCTCGGGCTCAGATCGTGGTCATGTTGGTGCCCGACGAGACGCAGAAAGCCGTGTACCAAGCAGCTGTGCGCGACAATCTGAAAGACGGCGACCTGTTGATGTTCGCGCACGGCTTCAACATCCACTTCGGTCAGATCGTCCCGCCCAAGGGCGTCGACGTGGCCATGGTGGCGCCTAAAGGCCCTGGGCACCTGGTGAGACGAGTCTACACTGAGGGTGGCGGCGTTCCCGGCCTCGTGGCCGTCTATCAAGACGCCAGCAGCAAGGCCAAGGACGTTGCCCTTGCATATGCCAAGGGCATCGGCTGTACGCGGGCCGGCGTCATCGAGACCACCTTCGCCGAAGAG
>CAZDGO010000017.1:0-16396 GCA_964504825.1 uncultured Gaiellales bacterium | reverse complement strand
GATCCTGATCAAGCTGGCCGACCGGCTGCACAATATGCGCACCCTCTGCTATGTGGGCAAGGACAAGCAGATCCAGAAGGCGAAGGAGACCTTAGAGATCTACGCTCCTCTGGCCCATCGGCTTGGCATCGAATCGGTGCGCTGGGAGCTCGAAGACCTGGCTTTCAGCACACTCCATCCGCGGAAATACGCCGAGATCCAGCAGATGGTCGCTCAACGCCGGGCCGACCGCGAAGAGTACATCGAAGAAGCCCGCACATACCTCGTGCGAGAGCTGGAGAAAGTCAAGATCAGCGCCGAGATCTCAGGCCGTGCAAAGCATTTCTACTCTATATACGACAAGATGACGCGCAAGGGCAAAGAGTTCAACGAGATCTACGATCTCACGGCGTTGCGCGTGCTGGTAGCAAGCGTGCGCGACTGCTACGCGGCCGTCGGGGTCATCCATTCGCTGTGGAAACCTCTCCCTGGCCGCTTCAAGGACTATATTGCCATGCCGAAGTTCAACATGTATCAGTCCCTCCACACGACGGTCATCGGACCGCAAGGGAAACCCCTCGAGATCCAGATCCGCACCACCGAGATGCATGAGACCGCCGAATACGGCATCGCCGCGCATTGGCTCTACAAGGACAAGGCGCGAGACGCCGCCAAAGGCGACGGAGACAAGCTCCAGTGGCTGCGGCAGATGATGGAGTGGCAATCGGAGACGAAGGACGCCACCGAGTTCATGGAGTCCTTGCGCATCGACCTCTTCCAGGACGAGGCCTACGTCTTCACCCCCAAGGGTGAGGTAAAGAGCCTACCGGCCGGGTCGACGCCGGTGGACTTCGCGTACGCAATCCACACCGACGTCGGCCATCGGTGCGTGGGGGCCAAGGTCAACGGTCGCATCGTGCCCCTGACGTACCGCCTGCAATCGGGCGACATCGTGGAAGTGCTCACGTCCCGCACGGCGCAGGGTCCCTCGCGGGACTGGCTCAACTTCGTACAGAGTTCGTCGGCCCGAAACAAGATCAGGCAGTGGTTCAAGCGCGAAAGACGCGAGGACTCCGAGCATATGGGCAAAGATGCCGTGCTGGAGATCTTCCGCAAGCACGGCCTTCCCGCTCAGAAGCTCATGGGGTCGGACACTCTGGGCCTCGTCATGAAAGAGATGGGCTTTCAGAAGCGGGAGGACTTCTTCGTCAGTATCGGCGCGGGCAAGACCAGCCCCCAGCAGGTACTCACCAAAGTGATGCAGCGGGTGAACCAGAACGTCACCGAGGTCAAACAGAATCTTCCAACCGCCGCCCCGCCGCGCACGTCGCGCCAGTCGTCTTCCAGTGACCTGGGCATCCGGGTAGAGGGCATCGACGATGTTGCCATCCGCATCCCGGAGTGCTGCCGGCCTGTTCCCGGCGACGACGTGGTGGGTTATATCTCGTTGGGCAAGGGCATCACGATACACCGCCGCGACTGCCCGAACGTCCGCGCCCTCGAGAAGCACCCGGAGCGCTTCACCCCCGTCTTCTGGACCACCGAAGCACACGCGCCCTTCCGCGTCGAGATACAGATCGAAGCCTACGATCGCAGTCGATTACTCGAGGACATCTCGCGCACCCTTAGTGAGAGCGGCATCAGCATCCTTGCCGCTCAGATCCAAACTACTGACGAGAATATGGTGCGTGATCGGTTCGTCTTCGAAGTGCCGGGTGTGGACTACCTGGAGACGATCCTGCAGCGCCTCCGCCGCATCGACACCGTGTACGACGCCTACCGCGTCACGCCGCACTAGATGCTCGCCCCGAAACGAAGCCCCGGCCGCAGGGACGCACTGGGCGGCGCGATGCGTCGTCCTCAGTCGCACCCGTAGCCGCTGGCTACGAGCGCTTCCTGCGTCCTTGCCTCGCACTCGCCCATCGCGCCCTGGTGGCAAAGCGTCATTCCGGAGCGAGCTCTGGGAACTCGTTTCAAAGCGAAGCCCGCTCCGGCCCGAAGCGCACCGGCCGGAGCGGGCTGCAAGGTCGACGAAAGGCCCTCTGGTACAATGTGTGGTCGTTGTCCGCGGCTTGAGGAGAGGTCGAATCCAGCATGAAGATCCTGTGCGTTCCTGTTGGTCCGTTGCAGGCCAACTGCTACGTGGTAAGCGATGATCACGGGCGCACCTGCGCCATAGATCCCGGCGGTGAGCCAGAGCGACTGTCTCGCATCGTGCAGGAGCAGGATCTGGAGGTCACGCACGTGCTGCTGACACACGGCCACATCGATCACCTGGGCGGTGCGGGCGCACTTGCGCGCCTCACGGGGGCGCTTGTAGGGTGCGCTGCCGACACCGCTCCGTTGCTCCGGCGTCCCGACCCGATGATGCCCATTCCCGGGTACGAAGACCTGCCCGGATACGAACCCGATCTCACGTTGTCCGACGGCGACCTCGTGCAGGTGGGCGCTCTGGCCGTGGGGGTCATCGCGACTCCCGGACACTCCCCGGGCGATCTGACGTTTCACATCGAAGGTCATCTCTTCTGTGGCGACCTGCTGTTCCATGGTTCGGTCGGCCGCACCGACTTCCCCGGAGGAGACTTCGGCGTCCTCTTGAGTTCGGTGCAGAAGTTGGTCGACGCGTACCCAGTGTCCACCGTGGTCCTGCCCGGCCACATGCAGTCCACCACCTTGGGTGCCGAGTTGGCGCACAACCCGTTCCTCACCGGATTGGAGCGGCGTGGCTGAACGTATCACCGCGCCCAAAGGCACCTATGACATCCTTCCCGCCGATCAACCGGTCCGCCGCTGGGTCATCGGGGTGGCGGAAGATGTGTTTCGACGGTACGGCTACGGGCGTATCGACACGCCCATGTTCGAGGAGACGCGCCTTTTCGCGCGGGGGGTGGGGGAGTCCACCGACATCGTGCGTAAGCAGATGTACACCTTCGAGGATCTCGGGGGGCGGAGCATGACGCTCCGCCCGGAGGGTACCGCTCCGGCGGCCCGGGCGTATGTCGACCACGGCATGCATACGTGGCCGCAGCCGGTGAAGCTGTGGTATCACTGGCCCATGTTCCGTTACGAGAGCCCCCAATCGGGCCGCTACCGCCAGCACTATCAGCTGGGCATCGAGGCGTTCGGTTCTGAGTCCCCACTGCTCGACGCCGAAGCGATCGGAGTGCTCGCCGCTCTCTACCGCGAGATAGGACTGGCCGATATCGATCTGCGGATCAACAGCATGGGCTGCCGCGCCTGCCGACCCGACTACCTGGCCGCCCTTCGTGCATTTCTCGATGGGCAGGCGGGTGCATTCTGCCCCGAGTGCCGGGAGCGCACTCGGCTGAACCCGCTACGCACGTTCGACTGCAAGGTCGAGAGATGTAAGCAGTTGCTGGAACAGGCGCCGCGACTCACCGACTCTCTCTGCCCCGCGTGCGCCGACCACCACGCGGTGGTGCGACGACAACTCGTAGTTCAGGGCATAGAGTTCCATGAAGACCATCGGCTGGTGCGGGGCATGGACTACTACACACGCACCACGTTCGAGTTCCAGTCGCCCGTGCTCGGGGCACAATCCGGCGTCGGGGGCGGCGGCCGTTACGACGACCTGGTCGAGACCATCGGCGGCCCACCGACGCCTGGCGTCGGATTCGGCACCGGAGTCGAGCGGATACTCTTGGCGCTAGAACGCTCCCGCACCGACCTGCCCACGGTCACCAGACCGACTGCTTACCTGGTCGCCCTGGGCGACGCGGCGCGGGAAGCGGTGTTCGCGCTCGCGCACGAGCTCCGGAGCCGCGGAGTGGCGGCGGAGCTCGACTACGTCGGTCGCAGCGCCAAAGGTCAGATGAAGCAGGCGGCGCGCGGCGGGGCGAGACTTGCGGTCATCGTGGGCGACGAAGAGCTCGCCGACGGTGCTGTCACCGTGAAGACGCTGGCCACCGGCGAAGAGTGGCGCGGCGCACGTGTCGAAGCTGTCGAACGGATCGTTGAAGCCGGAGGGAACGGCTGATGAGCTACAGGACCCATTGGTGTGGAGACGTGACAGAGGCGCTGGCCGGACAGCGGGTGAAGGTGGCCGGGTGGGTACACCGGCGCCGCGATCACGGCGGCCTGGTGTTCATAGACGTTCGTGATCGCACGGGCATTCTGCAACTGGTCTTCGACCCGGAACACCACCCAGCGGCGCACGAGACGGCTCACGGCATCCGGAACGAGTACGTCATCAGCGCGGAGGGTGTCGTGCGGGCGCGTGGCGACGACCACGTGAATCCCGGCATCGCCACCGGCAAGGTGGAACTCCCGGTCGACGATCTTGCTGTGTTGGCCCGGGCCAAAACCCCGCCGTTCTACCCAGAGGACGACCTGGATGTCGACGAGACGCTTCGGCTGAAATATCGCTACCTGGACCTCCGCCGGCCGACGATGCAGCGCAATCTCATGCTGCGCGACAAAGTGGTCCAAGGTACCCGGCGGTATCTGGAGACCGAGGGTTTCGTCGAGGTCGAGACACCCATCCTGACGAAGAGCACGCCTGAAGGTGCTCGCGACTTTCTCGTGCCTAGCCGCCTGCGGGCCGGCGAGTTCTACGCCTTGCCGCAGTCTCCGCAGCTCTTCAAGCAGCTCCTGATGGTGGCCGGCTTCGAGCGCTACTATCAGATAGCCCGCAGTTTCCGCGACGAAGATCTGCGTGCCGACAGGCAGCCGGAGTTCACGCAGATCGATCTGGAGATGAGCTTCGTAGACGAGCAGGACATCCAAGATCTGGTCGAAGGTGCCATGGCGCGCGTGTTCCTGGAGACCCTGGCCGTCGATCTCGTACGGCCGTTCCCGCGCCTCAGCTTTGCCGAGGCCATGCGACGCTACGGCAGCGACAAACCCGACATCCGCTTCGGCATGGAGATCGTCGACGTATCCGACGTTGTCGAGGGAGTCGGCTTCAAGGTGTTCGCCGACGTCCTTGCGCAGGGTGGCGCCGTGCGCGGTCTGCGGGTGGAAGGCGGAGGTAGCTTCTCCCGGAAAGATGTCGACGACCTTGCCAAGGAGGCGGCGGTCTTCGGCGCGAAGGGCCTTGCTCCCGTATGGGTTGAGGAGACCGGCGTCCGCTCGCCGATCGCGAAGTTCCTGAGCGAAGACGAGATCGCCGCGTTGGTCTCACGGTTGGCAGGGCGGGCGGGCGATCTTCTGCTATTCGTGGCAGACCGTCTCTCCGTCGTGGAGTCGACTCTCGCGGCGCTCCGCTCGAGCCTGGCCGATCGTATGGGCGTGAAGCGTGAGGGCTGGGCGTTCCTGTGGATAGTCGATCCCCCCATGTTCGAGTACGACGAGCGCGAGCGCCGGCTCAAAGCCCAGCACCACCCTTTCACGATGCCGAGACTGTTCTCTGCGGCCGACCTCGTCGAGAATCCCCTGGCGCTGGGCACGTACGCCTACGACCTCGTGCTTAACGGGGTCGAACTCGGCAGCGGGTCGATCCGCATCGCGGACCCGCAGATCCAGGGGGCCGTGTTCCAGGCCTTGGGTCTCAGTGACGAAGATATCCAAGCAAAATTCGGGTTCTTGGTGGAGGCTCTGGACTACGGCGCTCCGCCTCATGGAGGGATCGCGCTGGGCCTCGACCGGCTGTTGATGTTGATGGTCGGGGGGACGTCCATCCGTGACGTCATCGCGTTCCCGAAGACTCAGAGTGGTTCGTGTCCGCTCACGGACGCGCCCTCCTGCGCCAGCGCGGAGCAGTTGCGCGAGCTGCGGCTGCGGATCCAATGAGGGCTGAATGGCGGCCCCCAACAGAGGGAGCCGGCCTCTGTTGTCGAACCAAAACGCGTGTGCTAACGTTGAATAGCTCGACCTTGTACGTGATCTGTCTCAATCTTGAGCCAACACACTTATCTCGGGAGGTCGGTTCTCCTGGTCGGCTTAGCTCACCGGAGGCTGCCACCCACCTGCGTACAGCAGGTTCAAGAGACTGACAGACACGGCAAGGTGGAGCACTTTCCTCTTGCGGAGGAGCGCGTGATGGTAACAAGTCGCAGTTGGCAGTGGTTCGTCCTGACGGGTGCTTTGGTTTTGGCGGTTGCGGCGGCCGTTGCCGGTTGCGGTGGTGGGTCGGACGAAGCCACGACCACTACCGTCCAAGCGCCGCCTGGCACGGGCGGCGCCGTCACAACGGTCTCGCCCGCAGGTTCGTTCGTCGATTTCATCGGCCAACCTCTTGTGACCACGGGCGAAACCCCCGCCAAGGTCACCGATGCCATCTCCCAGCATCTGCCCATAGTGATCCTCTTCTACGTCCCGGGCGGCGCCGACGACTCCGCCGTACTCGACGAGATCAAAGCGCTGCAGACAAAGTATACCGACGTGACCTTCGCGCTGTATGACTACAAAGACCCGACGAGCTACGGAGACCTCGGAATCCTTCTCAAGGTCGACTATCCGCCGCAGACGGTGTTCATCGATACGCAAGGAACCATCTATGATATCCGCACGGGCTATATCGACGAGGGCACCCTCAACCAACAGGTGGTCAACATCCGCCAGGGTTAGCCTTCGCTTCGCCGGTCGAGCAGCACAAAGGCCGGGTCTAGCGCCGGTCCTTTCTCATGGAAGGTCGTTTCAAAACGAAGCCTTGGCCGCCGGGACGCACCGGCCGGCTCGATGCGGCGTCCTCGGTGGCATCGTTGCACTGCTATGAGTGATGCCCTAACCGACATACATGAGGTGCAAGCCCGCTCCGCGACCGTCCGCCACTACGGTGCCCGTGTGATGGCCCATGTGGTCGGCCCCCGAGGTGTGGGCAGACTGAGTTCTCCCGACGGTGTGGGCACTGCGGGCAGCCCCAGCTGTGGCGATCAGGTGCGCATCGAGCTCAACGTGGAAGACGGCCTCGTGGTTGCTGCCCGGTTTCAAGCGTTTGGCTGTCCGGCCACTATCGCCGGCGGGTCGGAAGTAGTCTCCCGGGTCGAGGGGCGTACGATCGTCGAGGCCGCTCAGCTCAGCGAGGCGGCATTGGCCGACGCCTTGGAACTATCGTCGACAAAGAGGGCCTGTTCGAATCTGGCGGCCGACGCCTTGCACGCTGCCCTTGAGAACGTGACAGGCCGTGGGCTTCCTCTGCGCTCCGCGGACACAGCTACCGAACCCGAGGGCGTTCTGGTGGCCATGAGCGGGGGGGTGGATAGCGCAACAGCCGCCTTGATCTTAACAGGCGAGGGCCGCCGAGTGATCGGAGTCACGTTCCGTTTCTGGAGTGACCCTACCTGCGGCCCCGGAGGAGGATGCTGCTCACCGGAGACGGTGGTGAGGGCTCGGCGCGCGGCGCACGCCTTGGGGATACCGCATTTCACAGTCGATGTGGGGGGCCCGTTTTACAGGGATGTGGTTGAGTATTTTGTGCGGGAGTATTCCGGCGGCCGTACGCCCAACCCCTGCGTCCGCTGCAATGGCAGCCTGCGCTTTGGCGAACTCGTCTCACTAGCCGACCGCATGGGTCTCGGGTACGTGGCAACCGGGCACTATGCTCAACTCGTCGGGAAACCTCCCTCGCTTCATCGCGGCGCCGACGCGCGGAAAGATCAATCGTATGTGCTCGCACGGGTGTCGCCAGGCCTTCTGCCACGCATCCGCTTCCCGCTTGGTGATTTGAGTAAGATCCATGTGCGTGTCATCGCGCGCCAGGCAGGACTGGAAGCCCATGACGCCGTGGAGAGCCAAGAGATCTGCTTCATCCCCGACGACGATCACAGACGCTTCCTACGCGAACGGCTCGGCGACCGCCCTGGGGATATCATCGATCCAGAGGGGAACGTCCTGGGCCGGCACGCCGGCATCTACAACTTCACCGTGGGCCAGCGTAAGGGGTTGGGGGTGACCGGCTCCCAACCGCTCTACGTCGCCGCTCTGATGTCCGAGAACAATACGGTCGTGGCTGCACCTCGGCCTGCGCTGGCCGTCGACACTATCGTCGCCGATGACGTGGTGCGGCACGTACCCGACCTTCCCACTGACGTGTGGGCTCAGCTTCGATCCTCGGGCGGTCCGATCCGCTGCGAGTTGGACGACCGGGGGTCTTCCCTTGTACTGCGTCTAGTTGAACCAGTGGCCGGAGTGGCCCCTGGGCAGACAGCGGTCGTCTATTCGGAGGCGGCCGTCGTGGCTGCGGGCACCATCGTGTCCGCCCGGATGAGCGGGGAAAACCCTGTGCTATAGTACGATTCGTGCCTCTTAGTGTGGGGGCGCGTCGTTGTGGAAGTCACCAGAGGAGGGTACCGACATGGTGTGGGATGCGGGCGCGTTCATGAAGATCGCCATCGGCCTCTTCTTCCTCGCGTGCGGCGGTGGCATGACCTATGCCCTCGTACGTCTCGCTGCAGTCTTGCACCAGGTCACCGGCATGCTCCACGACGTCAATGGAGAGTTCGTGCCGATTCTCACTCGCCTTCAGACTACGGTGGATGAGGTCAACTCCGAACTCGGCAAGATCGACGAGATAACAGGATCCGTGGTGTCCGTGACCGACACTATCGGCAACACGACCAGCGCCATCCAAAGTGCGATCGGTTCGCCGGTGAAGAAGGTGGCCGGATTCTCGGCCGGCGTGGGCGAAGCCCTCTCCACCTTTCTCTCCGGCCGACGGAAGGAGGGACGATGAGCAAGTTCGGCTTCTTTTTCACCACCTTTGTTGGAGTAGTGGCCGGCGGAGCAGCCGTCCTCACCTACAAGATCTCGCGCGAGACAGGAAAGACCCTCAGCGAAGCGGCGGCCGAGGTGCCTGCGGAAGCGATGCGCTACTGGGAGGACATCCGCGCGCGAGGTCTCGACGCCGTCGAGGCGGGCCGCGCGGCTGCACTTCGAAAGGAAGAGGAGATACAGCAGCATCTCGGCGGAGAAGCGTAATCGCCCAGCGTTTCAATGCCCGGCCGAAGGCGAGGTGACATGGCTGACACTGTGTGCCTAGAGGTGCCTCGCGACGCGGGGTTCTTGCCACTACTTCACTTGGTACTGGGGGGGGTCGCTTCGCGGCGGTCCTTCTCTTTCGACGACCTCGATGACATCCAATTGGCCGTCGACAATGTATTGGCCGAGGACGTGCCTCCCAGCGGTACACTTTCGATGGCGGTGACCGTGTTCGACGACGCTATTAGCGTCCGTCTGGAGCCGCTTCGCAACTCAGACCTACGCGTGACCCTCGCGCAGGGGCAGGTTCCGGCGGGGGCGGAAGGGCGATGCATCGAGATCTGTATCCTGCTCCGATCCCTCGTCGATGAGTATCTGCTCTCCGAGTTCGATGACGGAACCTACGCCGTCGAACTGCGCAAGCTGGTGGGGTAGCGAGGCGGCATGGTCAACGTGAGCTCCGATGGTACTCCCGGCGCACGCGTCTACGGCGAGAGGCTCGCCGAAGTGGCGGAGAAGGAACTGCTTCGACGTGTCCACGACGAACGCGATCCGGCTGCGCGGGAAGAGCTGATCACCCGCTACCTGCCTCTGGTCCGCAGCCTAGCGCGCCGCTTCTCGTCTCGCGGGCAGGCAGTCGAGGATCTTATCCAAGTAGGGTCCATCGGGCTCATAAAAGCCATTGATCGGTTCGATACGTCGCGAGGGGTCGAGCTATCCACGTACGCGACGCCTACTATCCTAGGCGAGATCAAGCGGTACTTCCGGGACAAGGGTTGGGCCGTCAAGGTGCCACGGGCGCTTCAGGACTTGAATATCCGCCTCAACAGGGTCATCGAGCAGCTTACCGTGGAGTTGAACCGCTCTCCCACCATCCCCGAGATGGCGAAAGCGTGTAGTGTCACTGAGGAGGAAGTACTCGAGGCACTGGAGAGCGGGAGGGCCTATAACTCACTCTCCATCTACTCCAGCGGCACCTCGGAAGACGAAGATGCTATGGAGCTGCTCGATTTCCTGGGAGTTGAAGAGAGCGCATACGAGCTGGTGGAGCAGCGGCGCTACCTAGCGCCGGCGATGGAGCGTCTGGACGATCGCGAGCGGCTGATCCTCCACCTTCGCTTCTTCGAGGGCATGACCCAGACTCAGATAGCCACCCGGGTCGGTATCTCGCAGATGCACGTGTCGCGGCTCATCCGAAAATCCATCGAGGTCTTGCGCCAGCACATGGTCGAGCAGGACCAGCTGTTCGGCAAGCCCAGAGGCAGCTGACCGCGTACGCGCGCGGCAGCTTCCCTCCTACTCCTATCACATGAAGAGGTTGCCCGCGTGAAGACTCATGAGCTCCGGAAGCAGTTCCTCGACTACTTCGTAGAGCAGGGGCACCTCTTGGTCCCCAGTGCGTCACTGGTGCCGTATCGTGACCCGTCGGTGCTCCTTACTACCGCCGGCATGCAACCCTTCAAGCCCTACTTCCTTGGCATGGCCGATCCGCCTGCCCGCCGCATGACGAGCGTGCAGAAATGCTTCCGTACGACCGATATCGACCGGGTCGGCTTCACCGGTCGACACTGTACGTTCTTCGAGATGCTCGGCAACTTCTCGGTGGGGGACTACTTCAAGGAAGATGCCATTCGCTTCGGCTACGAGTTCTCTACCCAGCATCTGGGCCTTGCCCGAGACCGCATCTGGGTGTCCGTCTTCGAAGGAGATGATCAAATCGAGCCGGATGAAGAAGCGATGGGTCATTGGGAAGCGATGGGGGTTCCCCGCGAGCGGATGGTGAAGCTACCGCGCAGCGAGAACTTCTGGGGACCTCCCGGTCCCACCGGTCCGTGCGGGCCGTGTTCGGAGCTCTACTTCGACCGCGGGCCTGAATTCGGCTGCGATTCCGAAGATTGCCGGCCGGGTTGCGACTGCGACCGGTTCTTGGAGTACTGGAACCTGGTCTTCATGCAGTACAACATGGACGACGCCAAGCGGCTCACACCGCTTCCGGCTAGGAATATCGACACGGGGATGGGCCTCGAGCGCATCGCCGCCTTGATGCAAGGGGTGCCCACCGTCTTCTGCACCGACGTCTTCTACCCGCTGATCGAGCTGGGGCAGGAGTTGAGCGGCCATCGGTTCGGCGAGAGCGAGAGAGCCGACATCGCTCTAAAAGTGCTGGCCGACCACTCCCGGGCCATGTGTTTCCTCATCGCGGATGGAGTGCTGCCCGGCAACGAAGGCCGAGGCTATGTGCTGCGACGAATCATCCGCCGTGCAGCGCGATTTAGCCGCAACGCCGATATGCAGCCGCCTTTCTTGGGCCGGTTTGCCGAACGCGCCATCGAGATGCTGGCGGATGCGTACCCCGAACTTCTCCAGCGTCGCGAGAGCATCCTGCGCGTGGTGAACTCAGAGGAGGAGCGATTCAACCGCACCCTCGACCAGGGATTGATCTTGCTGGAAGAAGAGATGAGGCGCGCACTGGAGTCTGGGTCGGCAGCTCTACCCGGCACGGTCGCGTTCGTGCTACATGACACCTATGGGTTTCCCGTGGAGGTGACGCGAGAGGTGGTAGCTGAGCGCGGGTTGTCGCTCGACGACGCCCAGTTCGATACGGCCATGAGGGAGCAGCGACAGCGCGCACGCGCCACCCGCGGGAGCGACGACATCGAGCAGGCTATCATCCAGTTCGCCCGTGAAGCGGAGCACCCGACCGAATTCGTGGGCCACGAAAAGGATGAGATGTTCACCGTGGTGGCAAAAGTGCACCCTCTCACCGAGGATCGCATCTTGCTCTCGCTTCGCGAAAGCCCTTTCTACGCGGAGGGCGGTGGTCAAAGCGCCGACATCGGCTGGGTAGAGGGCGATACTGGTCGGGCCGAGGTGCTCGATGTGCAGCACCAAGGGTCGGTCCAGGTGATCCACGCCCGGGTCACCAGCGGGCGCATCGAGGCCGGCACCCGAGTGAAAGCAGCCATCTCGACCGTTCACCGCCACTCGGTGGCTGCGAACCACACCGGCACGCACCTGCTCCACTACGCCTTGCGCAGCATGGTAGGCAAAGACGCTACGCAGGCCGGCTCCGCGGTTCGCGCCGACAAGTTCCGCTTTGATTTCGTCTATCACGAGCCTTTGGGGCCGCAGAGATTGGCCGAGCTTGAAGAGATCGTCAATCGGAAGATCGTCGAGAACCACCCCGTGCGGGCCTTCACCACCACCATGGACCACGCCCGAGATCTGGGCGCGATGGCGCTCTTCGGCGAGAAGTACGGTGATTTCGTGCGCCTCGTGGAGATAGACGACTTCAGCCGTGAGTTATGCGGGGGCACGCACGTCGGTAGCACAAGTGAGATAGGCATCTTCAAGATCCTTTCTGAAGCGAGCGTGGGCGCCAACGTGCGCCGCATCGAGGCGGTCACCGGCCGGCGTGCTGTCGAGTACTATAGGCATCGCGATGAGCTGCTGACTCAGGCGGCGGCTGCAGCCGGCGCCGCTCAAGAGGAGGCGATCGTCGGAGGCATCGAGAAACTCCGGCAGCAGGCAGCCGGATTGAAGCAGGAGATCGCCGAACTCATGTCCGGAAAGGTGGTCGACATCGTCCGGGACGTAGCCGGCGGCGCAGCCGAGATCGCAGGTGTGCGGGTGGCGGTGGCCGCAGTGGAAGCGCGCGACGCCGACCAGTTGGTCTCGGTCCTCGACCAAGTACGCGACAAGCTTGGATCGGGCGTGGTCGCGCTGGGGGCGGTCATCGATGGTAAGGCCATGCTGCTCGTTGCGGTGAGCAAGGGGCTGATCTCAGTCGACGCGGGCCGGCTCGTGAAGATAGGAGCGGGCGTCTTCGGCGGTGGCGGGGGCGGCAGTGCGACCCTGGGACGCGCCGGCGGCGGGGATCCGGCCCACCTTGAAGGTGCTCTTGCCGCGGTCCGCGCGTCGGCGACAGAGGCGTTGGAAGGGTAAGGGGTTCGTGCGTTACCTAGGGGTCGACTTTGGGGCGTCCCGCACCGGCCTGTCCCTCTCCGATGCCACGGGGTTGATCTGCCGGCCGCTGACCGTCGTCGTGGAACGCGACACCGAGGCCCTCATCGACCATGTCCTCGAGTACGCCTGCGCCGAGGACGTCGGGGAGATCGTCGTGGGCCTGCCTCGCCCGCTCTCCGGAGGAACGAACGCCCAGCTTGAAGCAGCCGACGCCTTCGCGAAGCGGCTCGGCGAGCGGGCATCGATGGTGGTAGTCACGTGGGACGAGCGTTTCACCTCGAAGCTCGCCGAGAGAGGCAGATCGAAGAGCACGCCCGCCGATGCCGTGGCCGCCTGCTATGTGCTGCAGAACTACCTGGACGCAGTGCATTTGAAGTCTGAGCGCGACCAGCGTTCCGGATGATCCCTCGGCGAAGACTGACCCGCCGTGGGCATCGCCTGGTGGTCGTGGCCGGATTCCTTCTGCTCCTAGCCGCGATCATAGGGCTCGTATTGGCGGTATCCGGTAGCCTAGATCGCGGTGGCTCGACTACTCCTAGTGACGGCGCTCGGGTCGAAGTGAGAATACCGCCGGGCATCTCGGCGGACGACGTGGCTCGTATCCTTGCCCGCGCCGGAGTGATCGAATCCGTTGATGCGTTCCTGGGCGAGGTGGACAAGGACGCTGCTGAAGGTGATATGAAGCCAGGAGCCTATTCGTTCCGAGTGGGGGAAGACTTCCCGGTCATCATCGCCGAACTGCGACGCGGCACGGGCCCAGACGGTCTGCGGGTCACGATTCCGGAAGGCTTGTCGATCGACCAGACGGCGACCCGACTCAAACAGACGTACGGTCTCGTCGGTGCAGAGTATGCCCGACTGACGGCACACCCGGAGGAATTCGCGGGGGCCAAGGTGGGAGGCGCGACCATCCATGCGTCGACGCTGGAGGGCCTGCTCTTCCCGGCCACCTATTTTGTCGGCCAAGGATCCGATACGAACGGATTGATACAGCAGCAGCTTGGGACCTTCGACCGCGAGACCTCGCACCTGCACTGGGAGAACGCCGCCGACCTCGGCGTGAGTCCCTACGAGATAGTCATCGTCGCGTCGCTCATCGAAAAAGAAGCCCGACTGCCAGAGGAAAGAGCGCGGGTGGCCGCCGTGATCTACAACCGCTTGGCCAAAGACATGTCACTCGGCATCGATGCTACGGTGCGCTACGCACTCAAGAAATGGACCGACCCCCTGACCAAGAGTGACTTGGAGGTCGATTCTCCGTATAACACACGTAGGAACAAAGGGCTTCCGCCCGGCCCCGTCGCCAGCCCTGGCGTGGCCTCGCTAGAAGCCGCCCTTGCTCCCGAGCATGTGCCGTATCTCTACTACGTGTTGATCGATGCCGAGGGCCATCATCTCTTCACTGACTCGTACGACGAGTTCCTCAAAGCCAAGGCGAGCGCTCCCAAGTAGGCCGCGGCCGCCGCGCGGCCCTTGACTGTTACATGAGGTCATACCAAAGGCGTACAGCGTGCGCGGGTAGCCCCCTGCTAAACTGCGATCTCGAGTTCGCGAACGGAGGGGCGATGAACGATCAGAGACAGAGACACGTGACCGCCGCAACGCGGCTCGCCTGCCTCATAGGCCACCCAGTGGCTCACTCGCGGTCCCCTGTCATGCACAACGCCGCATTCGAGGCGCAGGGCATCGACATGTGCTACCTGGCCTTCGATGTCTCCTCTGAGGCACTCCCGGCCGCCATTGGGGCCCTCCGAGCGCTGGGGATCGCTGGGGCGAACATCACGGTGCCTCATAAGGAGGCCGTCCTGCCTTTACTTGACACCGTAGATCCCACCGCCCGCCGCATCGGGGCGGTTAACACCATCGTGAACCAGGATGGTGTCCTGAGTGGCCACAACACCGACATCCATGGGTTCTTGATGGCGCTCGAACGTGGATGGGGGAGAGGCCCCCGGGGCTCGCGCTGCCTCGTCTTGGGCGCGGGTGGCTCCGCCCGTGCGGTCGTGACGGGGCTCGCGTGCGCGGAGGCGGCGGAGGTATGGGTATTCAACCGAACGCTATCGCGCGCGCACGAACTGTGCGCCGCAATTGCGTGCTGGAGTTCGGTGCCGTGCCACGCCGTGGGAGAGAGTGAGCTCATCACGGTGGCACAGCAGGCCGAACTCATTGTCAACGCTACGTCGGTGGGGATGGGGGAGTCTGTAAAGGTCTCGCCGATTCCGGTCGATATACTCACGCGAAGGCACGTGATCGTGGACCTCACGTACGGACCGGAGCAGACCGCCCTTATCCGGGGTGGCCGCTCCGTCGGATGTATATGCCTGGACGGCCTTGAGATGTTGGTGCAGCAGGCGGCACGATCCTACGAGTTGTGGACGGGAAGGGCGGCACCCATCGACCGCATGCGTGACGAGGTGCAGTACCGCTGATGCAAGTGAACAGCGAAGAAATCCAATCTCGGAAACCCGTCAAGCAGCGCACGGGCGAGATTCTTGTGGAGATGGGGCTGATCACGCCCCAGCAACTCGAAGAAGGCCTCGACGAGCAGAAGCGGACCCATCTCCGCATCGGCGAGATACTGCTGCAACGTGGTTGGATCAAGGGTCCCGAACTCACAAAGGCCCTTGCCCGCAGACTGGGACTGCAATTCCTCGATCTAGCGGAGATACGCGTCGATCCCTCGGCCGCCGGACTGATCTCGGATAAGGACGCCCGCAGGTATGCCTCCATCCCGGTGGCGTACGTAAACGATCACACGCTCCTCGTGGCCATGGTCAATCCTTCGAACGTCTTCGCTCTCGACGATCTGCGCATCATGACCGGCTACGACATCCAAGCCGGCATTGCCACAGAGGAAGATGTCTTCGCTCAGATCGCCAAACTCCGACGTCTGGACGACAAGGTCGCTGAGAATCTCGATGAGCGTCTGGTTTCTTCGTCGGAGGTTACTGCCGATGAGATGCGAGACATCCGGGAGCAGATCGACGAGGCTCCGATCGTCAAGCTGGTCAACAGCATTCTGGCGCAGGCCGCTGATGATGGTGCCTCGGACATTCACTTCGAGCCCCAAGCGAAAGAGATGATCATTCGCTTCCGAAACGATGGGGTGCTGCACGAGATCATGTCGGTGCCCCGGCGGATGCAGTCCGGTGTGTTATCGCGCCTGAAGATCATGGCTGATCTCGACATCGCCGAGCGTCGAGTCCCTCAGGACGGGCGGATCGGTCTCATGGTGAGTGGCAAACCCATCGATATGCGGGTGGCGTCGCTGCCCACCGTATACGGAGAGAAGATCGTTATCCGACTCCTCGACCGCTCGAACGTGATGCTGCGCCTCGAGGATCTGGGTTTCGCGGAAAAATCGCTGGCGCGTTACAAGAAGTCGTTCACGAAACCGTACGGAGCCATCCTTGTGACCGGACCTACCGGCTCCGGCAAGTCGACTACCCTCTACGCCACGCTGAACATCCTGAATTCGTGCGAAAAGAACATCATCACGGTCGAGGATCCGGTCGAGTATCGACTGGCCGGCATCAACCAGGTGCAGGCCAACCCCAAGGCCGGCCTCAACTTC
>CAZDGO010000016.1:0-16435 GCA_964504825.1 uncultured Gaiellales bacterium | reverse complement strand
GCTGTCAGACGTGGGGGTATAGCTCAGTTGGGAGAGCGTCGCGTTCGCAATGCGAAGGCCAGGGGTTCGAGTCCCCTTACCTCCACCTCGTACTCCCGATCGCGCGCCATGCGCGAGGTAGGTTGACGTGCTCGAGTTCACCGTGACCACCCAAGCGCGAGACGTCCTGGTCGACATCACCGCGCGCATCCAGGAGACACTCGATGCCGCCGGGTTCGAAGGCGAGGGGGTGTGCCACATCTTCGTTCCGCACACCACGGCGGGCGTTACGGTCAACGAGGGGGCCGACCCCTCGGTGCGTCGCGACATCGAGGCTACATACGCCCGGCTGGTTCCCCGAGAGGCCGGCTACCACCACCATGAGGGCAACTCCGACGCCCACGTGAAGACCACCATCGTGGGTAACCACACCGCGGTGCCCATCCAGGGTGGCGCGGTGAAGGTCGGCACCTGGCAGCACGTGTACTTAGCTGAGTTCGATGGGCCCCGCACGCGGACGGTCTGGCTAGACGTCACTCGGAGCGCGCTCGCCGGCGATTGAGATGGGTCGTTCCAGACCCCGCGCGCTTCCGCTTATAGGCGTCATCGTGGTGATCTTCGGCGTCGTGCTGCGCGCCGCCACCAAGCAACCCAGGGCGCCTCAGGGCAACGTCTCCCGGCGGACAGTGCCGCCTCAGGGCGCCGCCGATCCCATCGACACGAGAGCGACCTCCGATACCGTCGCCCCGACGCGCCCGGCAGACCGTTCGCGGGCGACAAAGCGTTCGCTCCCGAGCGCGCGTTCGTATCAGACTCAGAGGAGCGGTCTTCGACCCCGCGCACTCCTGCTGATGGGCGTCACGTGCGTGATCTTCGGCGTCGCGCTGTACGCCGCCAACACGCTGGCTGTGCCGCCTCAGAACGCCGCCGATCCCACCGACAAGACCACGATGTCAGGCGTCGACGCCTCGACGCCCCCGAACACGACCTCTCCCGGCGCCACTCCGGCCGTGACGCTCACCACGATCGAGCCGGCCGCTCTCCCCGGCCGTCTGGCGCAGATCGCCGCCACCGTGGGATTCACGATCCTCGGTCTCAAGGCGCCGAGCTGGGAGCTCGCCGCAGTCGACACGCAGACCCAGGCGGGAGAGTCGTTCGCGGCGGTGAACTACGTCCGCGGCGCCGACTATGTCACTATCACCCAGCAGAAGACGGCCACGCCACCGACCCTTCTCGGTGCCCAACCCACTACGATCCGCGGGCAGGCCGGCACGCTTGCCCTGATGAACCCGGTGGTGTTGCTACGCTGGCAGGAGCAGGGCGTGGCCATCCTGCTCAGCACCAACCTGCCCCGTGACGCAGCCCTCTCCCTAACGGACCGACTGGAGCCCGTACCCTAGGAGTTCGTTTCAGAGCGAAGACTTGGCCGCCGGGGCACACTTGGCGGCGCGATGCCTCGTCCTCGGTCGCACCCGTAGCCGCCGGCTACGCGAGCTCCCTGCGTGCTTGCCTCACGCTTGCCCCTGCGCGACCTGTCGCCGGCGTCGGCGCCACACGAGATAGCGCCCCAGCACAGCAACGATGGTGACCCATCCCAGCAGGGTCAGCGCCTGCCCTATCCAGTTCGAGGCCGTCCGGCCATACGTGAGGGTCACCTCCCGTTGCCGTGGTATCACCATCATGAAGGAGGGCGATGCCACGAAGGGGCCGTCGGCGCCCTTCACTTTCCAATTGGGGAAGTACGACACCTTGATCCAGTGAGGCACGCCGATGGCCGTGGTCTGGAAGGTCAGCTTCTCATTATCGAGCTGCTCCATCACCACCTCGCCCTCGGTGTTGAGGCGCTCCACCGGCGGGTTGACGGCTTGGTCCGGCGATATGGACTCGAACTGAGCGAGCGCCGGCTCGCCTCGATCCCAGATGATAGGAACCCGCAGAGACGGTTCGTCCTTGTACCAACTCACGGCATCATCCCGCCAGTTGTCCGTGGCGAGCTTGACCGGCTTGTTCTTAATGACTTCCACATAGCCGGTGGTGCCGGAGATGCGGAAGATGCTGATGTCGTCGATCTTAGCCAGCAGATCAGCGCGGCTGTCGGCCGTCACTTCCTTCGTGACTTCCGGTGAGATCGTCAGCAGATAAGGGATGTTCATGAGCTGCAGATGGGTGAGCCCCCGCTTGGTGTCGCGCCCCGGGTAGTCGACCCCCACGATCGCGTTACTGGCCTGCACCGAGAGTTCCGCCTGGTTGATAAAGTGGAAGGGGGCCGTGAAGGAGGCTTCCATGAGGGTGCCCTCCATCGTGGGCTGCTCCGTCCAGTAGGGAAGGATCTCGAAGGCCCGCGGCGTGCCAAACTTGTCGATCTTGTCGGAGTGCTCCACCATCACCCGACCGGGCGGCAGCTTCTCGACGAAGTCATTGACCTGCTTGTAGGCGGGCCACGCCGGCTTGCCCTCGTAGCCGGAGTAGTTCCACTTGATCCAACCGGCCGCGGTCGTACTCGCCGTGATGACGATCGCACCAACCACCACCGCCCACATCGGAGCGTAGAGCCATCGGGCCACACGAGAGGGAAGCGCCAGCAGATCTCCGGACACGACGAGATACGGGCGGAGCAGCCACGTGACACCGTATGCCGCCCAGAGGAAGGTAGAGAAGTACAGAAAGGGCAGCAGTCGGGCATTCCACAGCCGCCCGTCGGGGAGCACGTAGAAGAGCGCCACCATCGAGACGGTAGTCCACAACAGGGGCAGGAGCTTGCTCTCCCGTCGGGCTATGGCATATGCCATGCCCAGGACGCCGAGGGCAGCCGCCGGCCGCAGATCGATAGGGACCAGATCTTTCAGCGTGGTCAGCTGGTTCCAGGCCATGTGGGCGGTCCACGGCAGCTTGTCCAGGAACGGGAGTCCCCAGAAAGCCGTGAGGCTGAAGCCAAGGAAGAACACGGCGGCCATATAGAGCACCGCCCGCGGCCGGCGATGGATCAACAACAGGCCGGGCGCTATGACCACAAGAGCGATCGTGGCCACGATATGCGACAGCACCACGCACATCAGGATCAGCCCATTCACGGCGAAGAGCCAGTCAAAGCGGCCCCTCTCGAGGCCGCGATGCAGGGTACCCAGGAACAACCACACCAGCGCGAAGCTGAGGGAGAAGCCGAACTCGCCCGCCAAAGTGCTGAGGATGTTCGCCCCGTAGATGGAGTAGCTCTCCATCAGCAAGAAACCGACAGCCGCGGCTGCGGCCAACTGGGGGAACGGTGGGCGGATCCGGAGGAGCCGCCCGAACGTGTATGCAGTCACCGGCAAGAGGAACACACCGAGGGCGGTGATCAACTTGAACGCGAGCACATACGGCAGCACGACATCCAAGATGGCGATCAGCAAGAACGGGAACGGGAAATAGAAGGTAAGCATAGGCATGCCCGCATACCAACCCGGCGCCCACCCGGTAAGCCGGAAGTGCGGCAGCAGCTCTTTGATCATGTACATCGCCGGATAGTGATGCGCCCCGGTATCGCCGCCGGCCGTCGTGGTCAGGCTGAAGAGGAGACTAGGCCGGTAGAAGTAGAACAATGTGACGTAGATCGCCAAGAAGACAGCGGCCGTCGACAGCAGACCCCACAGCCGATACGACCCGCCATCCTCGGGCGGCGGGAGCGAAGGGGGCAACTCGTCGGGGCCGTCGACCTTCGGCTGTGCCGCCCGCGACGCTGTCACCTCCGGCACGCCGTTTGGGTTATCAGGCTCCATGCACCGTCTCCCTCCATAAGATCAGACGCAGGCGCAGCACTCCGAGCACGCTCCGCGGGATGCGGCTCGCGATACTCGAACGCGCAGCGCGTTTCTCTTCACAACAGACAGGCAACGCCGTGACGGCCACCCCACCCCTGCGGGCACGAACCAGGAGTTCGGTGTCGAACAGGTCCTTCTCCAGGACCACCCGGGGCAGGTACGTCTGCACGACATCGCGCCGGAACACCTTGACGCCGTGGGTATCGTCGATGTGCGGATCGAACAGCACGCGCAGCACCAGGATGAACACCCGGCTCACCAGCCGGCGCATGATCGAGCGCCGGTCGTCCGACCCGGCCATGACCTTGCTGCCCACCACGATGCCATATCGGTCGGTGAGGGCGGCCGCACGCACGGCGAAGTCGACGTCATGGTAGTCGATGTCGAAATTCACGATGACTTCCCCCCTTGCCTCAGCCATCCCCAGCCGCATGGCGGCTCCGTAGTCGGCTACCGGCGAGCGCAGGGAACGGATGCGCGGGTTCGCGGCCGCAAGTGAGTCGGCCAAGGCGAGGGTGGCGTCGGTGCTGCCGTTCTCGCACACGAGAATCTCGTAGTCGAGTCCCCGAGCCTCCAGGCCCACCACGATTTCGCCCACCTCAGCCTCGAGGATCTCGGCTTCGTTGTGGACCGGGATCACAACCGAAAGACGGGGCGCGTAGACATCGCCGGTCGCGCGCTCGACTTCCATACCAATACCACGGCTCGTTCCCGCAGCGGTCATGTCGCTCGACGAGCTCAGACGGCCCGCTCCTTGCGGTGCGCCCGGAAGGCCAAGAAGCGATAGCCCACGAAATTCCACACCATGGAGACCATCGAAGCCGCCAGCTTCTCCAGGTTCAGCACAAGAGCGGCATTTGATCCTATAAACAGGTGCAGCACAGTGAATCCCGCCCAGTTGATAAGCAACCCGCTCAGGCTCACGCCCAGGAATACGACCGCTTCGCGGCGCCACGCCGGCGACTTTCCCACGCTGAAGGTCCAGTGCCTGTTCCAGAGAAAGCTGTTGATGATGCCGGCGGTAACGGAGAACGGGTAGGCCGCCAGGACCGGCACCCCAAACACGAACACAAGAAGGTTGAAGGCTCCGAAGTCGACGACCGTGTTCAAGACTCCCACCATACCGAAGCGCACCACCTGCCCAGCCAGCCGCTCCCGCCTCAAGATAGAGGGTACGAACCGGCGTCGCCACGGTTCCGTGGGGGAAGAAGGCCTGCTCTCAGTGGGATGGGGAGTTGTCTCTATCACGCTCTCGGTCTCGGGAAGATGACGGGGCGAACCTGCCCGCCAATGCTACCACGGGCGGGCGACGCGGTGCCGGAAGGACCTCTAAGAAGGACTGTGCGGGTCGATAGCCAATGTAAAAGTGTTGCAGTTCGGTCCCTGACTTATGTATGATGGGTCAGCTGAACGGCATCAGCCACAAGCTGAGCCTACAGTGGGCGCCCCAGGGCGCCCGACTCCGAGCATACGGGAGTCATCGAACTGCCAATCTATTCAAGCAAAGAAAACGGAGGAGGTGACAATGAAAAAGATATCAATTCTCATCGTAGCGCTGGTGATCGTAGCCTTGGCCTTGGCCTTGGCCGTGTTCGCGGCGACCACGCCGGCGACGGCTCTGGCGACGTACGTCCAGCCTGGGGCCGCAACTTGCGGCGCCTGCCACGTTAACCCTGCAGGTGGGGGTGCGCTCACGGCGCTTGGCACGGCTTTCGCGGCGAACGGGAATGTGCTCCCGACGACGACCACCGCCGGTGGGGTGACCACGACCACCGCCGGTGGGGTGACCACGACCACCACAGCGGGGCCGTCGACCACGACCACCAGGCCGTCGTTGACCACGACCACTAGGCCGCCGTCGACGACGACCAGCACCATCGTAGGTGGGCTGACCACGACGACCACCGTGCCCGTAGGGGACCCCAGCTTCACGGGTTAGTCAGCAGCACTTATAGGTGTTCAATCAGCACGAAGGGCGCCTCCGGGCGCCCTTCGTCATTCGTGTGTTACCATCGCCCGAACCACCAGGGACGGCACAGTGCACTCCATGAACTCCACTCCCCATCCACCGGAGCAACGCGATGCCGAGGGTCTCCTCGCCGTCGCTGTGCGTACCGCCGGTAAGATCTTACTTGGAGCAGCCCTCCTTCTTCTCATCATGGGCCTGACCATCCTGCGGAACGATCCGGTGGGCTCGCACGGGTCCGCGAGTTCGGTTGCGCTATCCTCACTCTCCACCGCGATAGACTCGGCGGTGACCGCCGACACCCGGCCGGACCTCACTGCATATCAACAAGCCGCGGCCGATAGCGGTTACCTGACCGGCGCGGCGGCCGTTGACGAGTTGCAGATCTACGATCGCGCACCACCCGGTTCGAAGTTGATGCTCACCTTCCCTCGGGCCGGAAAGAAGCAGATCTCATCTACCTTCTTGATCATAGGCGAGGACGCGGAAGCGCAAGGCGAGGCCTGGTATCAAATCCGTCTGCCCGTGCGCCCCAACGGCACCACCGGATGGGTGAGGGCCGCCGATCTGACTGCTGCTCCCATCAAGTACGATATCCGCATCGATCTGTCAGAGCACCGGCTCGACCTATACGAATCGGGGCAGAAGAAGACCTCCTACCCGATCGGAGTAGGCACTGGAGACACTCCCACGCCGCCGGGGCAGTACTACATCACCATCAAGATGAAGCCGACCAAGAAGAACAGCGTCTACGGCGTGTTGGCCATGGGGGTGAGTGGTTTCTCCGACAAACTCGCGAACTGGCCCGATGGCGGTCAGCTAGGCATCCACGGCACCAACGATCCTTCGTCCATAGGCAAGGATGTGAGCCATGGCTGCATCCGGCTGCAGAACGCGGACATCACCGATCTCTCCCAGTACATAGCGTTCGGCACACCCGTGTCGATCCAGGAGTAGCCCGGAAGTGACCGGCGCGCAGGGCGTAGCGCCTGGGGGCCCGCGGAGCTCCGGTCGCGGCCTTACGGTAGCTTTTCGTACTCTGGGCTGCAAACTCAACCAGTGTGAGACGGCCCAGATGGAAGAGGCCTTGACCGCCCAAGGGTATCGCGTAGTGACGTGGGCAGAACCGGCCGCATACCGCGTTGTCAACACCTGCACCGTCACGGCCAAGACCGACCGCACCTGCCGCCATGAGATCCGGCGGGCGATGCGACGCGACCCCGTCAGCCGGATGGTGGTGACCGGCTGCTATGCTCAGGTGGCCCCCGAGAAAGTGGCGGCCATCCCCGGAGTGGCGCTCGTGCTGGGCAACCCGGACAAGTCCCGGTTGGCGGACTATCTGGAAGACATCCCCGTGGGCTTCCCCAGTGCCGGCCCGCCTCACGGCGCCGGCTCCGATCTCGAATCCGCCGGCCAGGGCGATCAGCCCTGCGTAGCCGTCACCCCCTACGCCGACTCCCCCGCCTTCGAGGGCGACTTCTTCACCCACTTCTCCGGCTATACACGGGCGTTTCTCAAGGTCCAGAACGGCTGCGACGCTTCCTGTAGTTACTGCGTGATCCCGGCGGCCCGTGGCCCTTCGCGGAGCATGCATGCCGGCGACGTTCTCGCCCAAGTCCGCCTGCTGGCCGACCAGGGGTACCGGGAAGTGGTACTCACCGGCATACACGTGGGATCGTGGGGACGGGATACCCACGAGGGCGGCCTCGCCGATCTACTCGCGATCCTGGCCACTCAGGGCGCCGTGCCCCGATACCGCCTGAGCTCGACCGAACCGATGGAGGTCGACGATGACGTCCTCGGCGTCATGCGGGCACACACTGATCGATTCGCCCACCACTTCCACGTACCCCTCCAGAGCGGTTCCCCCGAGATCCTGCGTCGCATGAACCGCCCGTACAGCGCGGAGCAGTACGCTCAGCGGGTGCAGGCCATGCGGCAGACCTTCCCCGATGCCGCCATCGGGGCCGATGTGATCGTGGGCTTTCCCGGGGAGACCGAGGCCCATTTCCAGGAGACCTTCGGCCTGGTCGCGGATCTGCCCCTTACCTATCTCCATGTCTTCGCCTATAGCGACCGGCCGGGAACCCGTGCGTCGAGGATGGCGTCGAAGGTTCCGCCTGAGGTCATCGAAGACCGGAGTTTCCGGCTGCGCGCCCTCGGCGCCCAGAAGCGGCAGGCTTTCGAAGAACGATTCCAGGGCAACCAGCTACATGCGCTGCTCTTGGGGCAACGATCGCCCGACGGCCGCCTGGCGGCGCTGACAGGCAACTACATCGAGGTGCTGGTGGAAGCCGACGACCGACTCATCAACCGGTTCGTGTTTGTGCGGCCGGAGAGTGTTCGCCCCGAAGGGGGATGGATAGGCTCTCTCGTGCGCGTTGCCGCCGACCCCGGTGGCGCCGCGTGAGGGCCGTGATCCAGCGCGTGAAGCAGGCAGCTGTGACCGTCGAAGGCGAGATGGTCGGCAGCATCGATCGTGGGCTTCTGGTCCTGCTGGGTGTCGGTCATGGCGACACGCCTGAGGTCGCCCGCTCCTTAGCTGAGAAGACGGCCACGCTCCGCATCTTTGAAGACGCCCAGGAGAAGACGAACCTGTCCCTGCTTGACGTGGGCGGCGCCGCTCTGGTGGTAAGCCAGTTCACCCTCTATGCCGACACCCGCAAGGGCCGCCGGCCTTCGTTCACCGACGCCGCCGATCCGCGTCTCGCCGACGGGCTCGTGGAGACCTTCCGCCAAGCCCTACAGGCCTCTGGTGTTCCCACAGCCGCCGGCACCTTCGGCGCGCATATGGAAGTGTCGCTGGTGAACGATGGCCCGTTCACCCTGGTACTCGACAGCCGGTCAGTGCCCGAGGTTGGGCGATGAGTCTCCTCCGGGCCGCCCGTTTCGTTCTGCGCGAGATCGTCGTGCCGCTAGGCTTAGCCATCGTGCTGGCGCTGACCATACAGGCCACGATCGCCAAGCCCTATGAGATCCCCACGGCTTCAATGAATCCCACTATCCTCCCCAACGACCGGGTACTCAGCAACCGCGTCATCTACCACGTACGCGACCTCCGGCGGGGGGACATCATCGTCTTCGATCCCCCGGCCTTTCTCCACTCCGACGTGCCCTTCGTCAAACGGGTCGTAGGGCTGCCCGGGGACACCGTCGAGGTCCGCGAGGGCACCGTGCTCGTGAATGGAGAGCCCTACGACGTGGCCGGCGCGGCCGTGCCCCACTATCTGTATGGCCCAGCTACCGTTCCAGCCGGCAGCCTGTTCGTGCTGGGCGACAACCGCAACAACTCCGTAGATTCCCATGAATGGGACTTCCTCGCCCGCGATTCGGTCAAGGGCGAAGTCTTCATGATCTACTGGCCCCTTGATCACCTGCGGATCTTCTGATCCGCTGTCTACTCGGAAGCGCATGAACACATCCGCCCTGTGCCTACCGGACTACCACACCCACACCGCGCGCTGTGGCCACGCAGTCGGCTCGGCGGCCGACTATGTGGAGGCTGCACGCTCTCGTGGTCTATCTGGAATCGGCATCAGCGACCATCTACCGCTGTTGCACACGACCGACCCTGGTGTGACGATGGGCCTCGATGAACTCCCCGCCTACGTCGCCGAGGTGCAGGAGCTGAAGGCCCGTTACCCCGGATTTGTCTACTTGGGTGTCGAGGCCGACTATTGCCGCGACACGATCCAGGACGTGGTCGAGTTGCTGCGGACGTATCCGTTCGACTACGTGATCGGATCGGTGCATTTCCTCGATGGATGGGGTTTCGATGACCCCAGTCGCGTCGGCGAGTTCGACGAGCACGATGTGGACGAGATCTACCGAACCTACTACGCCCACCTCGAGGAAGCTGCGGGCTGGGGCGTCTTCACCATTCTCGGGCACCTCGACTTGGTCAAGAAGTTCGGCCATCGTCCGGTGGGCTCTTTAGAACCAGAGATCGAGCGGCTTGCCCAGCGGATGGCTCAGCGGGGTGTCGTGGCCGAGATCAACACCTCGGGGCTACACAAGCCCGTGGCGGAGATTTACCCATCTGCTCAGATCTTAGCCATCTTGCGGAGGAACGGCGTCGCCGTCACCTTCGGTTCCGACGCCCACGCGCCCGCTGAGGTAGGCCGAGATCTCGCCGCGGCAGTCCGCGCGGTGTCGGAGGCGGGATTCCAGAGCTACGCACATCTGGCGCCCGGCGCGCCCGGGGCACGCGCGATCGTCAGTCAGCGGCCGCTGAGACTGTGCCCCAAGCCGTCGGCGTGAGCCCCGCGGGAACCGCGTGATGCGTGTGGGCCTTGTGTGCAACCCGTCGGCTGGAGGTGGCAAGGCTGCCGCAGTCGCAGCGCGCGCCCAGACACGCCTGCACACCCACGGTATCGACGTGACCGTGCGCAGCACATCCACTCCTCAGGAAGCGTCCGATATCACCCAGGAGATGGCACAGGATGTCGACGTCGTGGTCGCGGTGGGTGGTGACGGCACGGTGAACGAAGTGGTCAACGGTCTGGCCGGGACCAACATACCGCTCGGCATCGTGCCGGCGGGCACTGTCAACGTGCTCGCGCTGGAGTTGGGCATCCCCTTCGACACCGACCGCGCGTGCGACGTGATCGCGGCGGGCAGCGCGTTGTCTCTTGACCTAGGGACCGCCAACGGACGACGATTCACACTGATGCTGGGCGCCGGGATCGACGCGATGACCGTCCGCGAGCTCGACCCAATAGCCAAGCGCCGCTTCGGACGACTGGCATTCGTGTCCACCGGGGTGCTCTCTCGCATCCGCCACCCCCAGCCGGACTTCGAGGTGGACGTCGATGGCCAATCATTTCAAGCCACGTTCGCGGTCGTAGGCAACTCGCGGTTCTATGCGGGACGCTTCGGAGTCACCACCGAGGCCGACCCCACCGACGGGGTTTTCGACGTGCTCGTCTACTACGGGCAGAGCTTAGCCGCCGACGCGCTCTTCTGGATGGGCGTGCCGCTGGAGCTGCACCTCGGTCACCCCGGGGTGACCTACGTACGAGGTGCGAAGGTCACGCTCCGTCCGCTCGACGCGGACGACATCGTCTGGTTCCAGACCGACGGAGAACTTGCCGGCGCATTGCCGGCCACCGCTATCATCGAACAGCGCGCGCTCCAGGTATTCGTGCCAGACGCGCCCCTGGAAAGGGAGAAAGGAGACACATGATGCCAACGCACGCTTCGAGAGGGCGGCTCGGGAGGCAGTGCCTCACCAGGGGAAGGCGACTGGCCTTGGGGGCCACAGTGATGGGCATGGCACTCACCTTCGCCATCGTCGGGTGCACCAACACAAAGGACTCGACGACCAGCGGGGCGGACGGCGCCACCACAGCGTCGGGGACCGAGACGGCCGGGGGAACGTCGCCCGTGACCGGTCTGCAAGAGCCGTCGAGCACGCCCAGCACCGCTATCTCACCGAGCCCACCACAATCGACCAACACCCAAGACCAGTACGAAAAGGATCTCCCGGGCCTGGCGGAGAAGGCGAAGGCCGCTCCCACCGACCTTACCGCACTGCAGGATCTGGCGATCGCGCAGTATCAGACCCAGCGTTACGCTGAGGCGATAGCCACCTACAAACAGATGATTAAGATCAAGGACGAGCCCGTCTACCACAACAACCTGGGGAACGTCCTCCGCGACGCCGGCCGAGAAACCGATGCCATCAAGGAATATCAGGCCGCGATCGCCGCGGATCCGACTCTCGTCGTCGCATACGTCAATCTGGGCACTCTTCAGTTCAACCAAGGGGCCGCGGATGCCGGTACCAAGACCCTCAACGACGGCATCGCACAAACCACCGGAGAGGATAAACGACGCCTGAACGACGCCAAAGCCGCGCTGCTGAAACCCAAGACCACGAGCACCACGTAATCCACGCCCGAGGCGCAGACGCCGGCTCGCAGCCGACGCGCGGCCGACCACATCGTGGTCGGCCGCTGCTCATCGTCCTGATGGCGACCGCCATCACTGTGCTCCTGGCGGTCCCGCTGGGCGTATGGCGCACCCACCGCCCGGCCCCAATGCCGAGTACGGTCGTCCCCGCCCCTTCGCTGCCCCTCGACTCCGCCGGTGACGCGTACGTGGGTGCAGTCCCTCCGCCCAAGAACCCCACCTCGAGAGAAGAGTGGACCGAACTTCTGCCGCAGCTGCAGCGGGTGGCCGATTCCGGCGACACTACCGCTCGGCGCCGGCTGGCCCTAGCGCTCTACAACCTGGGACACTTGGAAAAGACGCAGGCCATCTATGAGAATCTCCTGCGCACCAAGGACGACGCGGCGGTGCGCAATCGTCTTGGGAACATTCAGCGCGATCGCGGAGACCTGAAAGGCGCCGAAGCGGCCTATCGACTGGCGATGGCCAAGGACCCGACCTTGCCCGCTCCCTACGTCAACCTGGCTGAGATTCTATGGCGGACGCATCGGGACACCGAAGCCGAAGCCGTCTTGCGGCAAGGCATTGGTATCGTCGCGCCCGAGGCCAAGACAGGCCTCGAACTCGCCCTCGGCTACCTGAGCGCCCGAGCCAGGACGGTGATCACCGGATAGGTGAACGAGATGCGCCCATCACCCAATGCTAGGTCGAGGCGATCTTGGTCTGCCAACGCCAGATTGAAGAACACCCGCTTGAGCAAAGCCGCCTCCTCTACGGACACTCTCCCGGTGTCGGCCCAGTAGTCGAAGTCCTGGGTCATGCTGGAGTGTTCCTCGGTCTCCGCGCCGAGGCCACCGAGTCTCAGCAGAGCGTGGAGTTGCTCCTCGGTGTAATAGAGAACATGCCGTGGATTGCGCCTGCGCTCGAGCTCCCAGATCTTGAGGTCGAGCGAAGGATGGGCGAACGCGGTGACCTCCTGCAATACTACGCGCCCCCCCGGGCGAAGTACTCTCTGGATCTCCTTCAAGGCGGCCACGGGGCCAGGCTCCTGCGCAAGCGTCAGACAACAGAGCACGAGATCGAACTGCCCCCGGTCGAACGGCAGGCTGTGCAGCGGGCCGGCGTGGAAGTAGACGTTGTCCCGGCCCATCGCCACCGCCAAACGACGCCCCTCCGCCGCCAGGTCGGCATCCGGGTGCACCGCCTCTACCGACGTCGCTGTGACCGCGACCTGCAGTGCGATGGTGCCGGCACGACCGCTCAGGTCGAGGACCCTGTCCCCAGCCTGTGGAGCCGCCAGCCCGATGGCCTGAGCGAGAGGCTCCTGCTCCGATGACCTCATCACGTCCTCCTCGTCGCGGCGCGGGGCGTCTTGCCCGCGGGCTTCAGGACTGGTCCCTCACGAAGTCGTTTCAGAATGAAGCCTTGGCCGCCGCGGCCGCGCTGGTCGGCGCGATGCAGCGCCCTGACGGCGAAGCGTCATTCCGAAACGACTTCCACGCGCGTGACAGTTATGCGCACCGCAAGGCCGTTCACGCTGACCTCTTCCGTGTGGCCTCCCGCCTGAACCACCTCGGGGGCGATATCAGCACCCGTCGCCGGGGAAGCGACCACGTCGGCGCTCAGAGTCTCGCGCTGCACCCATTCAGCATACTCGGCCAGCATGGCGACGACCTCATCCGGGCCGTCGATGGCCAAACTGATGCGATCCTCGATGCGGAAGCCGGCCGCTTTCCGTGTGTTTTGCACATGGTGCACCAGCTCCCGCGCCAGACCTTCTCGCTGAAGTTCCGCCGTGATCGTGGTGAAGAGCCCCACCACGAGATCGGCCTCATCCTGCACGGCGAAGCCCTCACGCGGCCGGGTCTCGACCAGAAGGTCGTCGGCGCTGAGCTCCTCCTCGACTCCGCCCACCACGATCTTCACCGGCTCACCGGCTGCGAGCCGACGGGCCACGTCGGCTCCATCGAGGGTCGCCACGGCCGCGGCGGCCTCCGGCATGGCCTTTCCAAACCGGGGTCCAAGCGTGCGATAGTTGGCCTTAACCTGGAAGCTCACCAGGTCGGTCGCCGAGTCCACGAAGGCCAGCTCTTTGACGTTGAGCTCCTCGGTGACCACGTCGCTCAAGCTCTCCAGGGCCGCCCGCTGACGGTCATCGCAGGCCACCAGCGCCGTAGCCAACGGCTGACGCACCTTGAGCTGAGCCGCCATGCGGGCCGCTCGCCCCAGGTTGACCGCTTTGCGCGCAACGCCCATCCGGAAGCTGAGATCCTCGTCGATGAGAGCGGCGTCGGCCTCGGGCCAGTCGCAGAGGTGCACCGACTCGGGGTTATCCGCATACCGTTCACCCACCAGGTTCTGGTACAGCTCCTCAGCCATGAAGGGCATGTACGGCGCCAGCAGCTGTGCCAGAGTGACCAAGCATTCGTAGAGCGTGAGGTAGGCGGCCACTTTGTCAGTGTCGGACTCGCTCTTCCAAAAACGCCGCCGCGACCGGCGCACGTACCAATTGGAGAGTTCGTCCACGAATTCGTTGATGGCCCGCCCGGTGGAGAAGGCGTCGTAGTTCTCGAGTCCGTCGGTCACCGTCCGCACCAGCAGATGCAGCTCGGCCAAGATCCACCGATCCATCAGAGTGCGCTCGACCACAGGGACGTCATGGTCTCTCGGATCGAACCCGTCGATGTTGGCGTAGAGCGTGTAGAACGAGTAGGTGTTCCACAGAGTGAGGATGAACTTGCGGATGACCTCGTCGATGGCATCCGGGCTGAAGCGGCGGGCGAACCAGGGAGAGCTGACTGTGAAGAGATACCAGCGCAGGGCGTCGGCTCCCTGCTTGTCGAGGATGCTCCACGGGTCGACGATGTTGCCCAGGCGCTTGGACATCTTGCGTCCGTCGGCGTCGAGGATATGGCCCAAGCAGACCACGTTACGGTAGCTCGAGTGGCCATACAGCAGCGCGCTGATCGCGATGAGACTATAGAACCATCCCCGGGTCTGGTCGATCGCCTCGCAGATGAAGTCCGCCGGAAAACGCCGCTCGAAGACCTCCCGGTTCTCGAAGGGTTGGTGCCACTGCGCAACGGGCATGGAACCCGAATCGAACCAGGCGTCGATCACCTCCGGCACCCGCTTCGCCTCCGAGCCGCAGGTCGGGCAGGGGAAGTAGACCTCGTCCACGTAGGGCCGGTGCAGCTCCATCCCTTCCAAGTCCCGTCCGGACAACTCGGCCAGCTCGGCGCGGGACCCCACGACATGATCGTGGCCCTGCGCGCACTGCCAAACGGGGAGCGGCGTGCCCCAGTAGCGCTCCCGCGAGAGCGACCAGTCGATGTTGTTCTCGAGCCAATCCCCGAACCGGCCATGCTTGATGTGCTCGGGATACCAGTTGACCTCCTCGTTGGAGGCGAGCAGATCGGCCTTGCGGGCAGTGGTGCGCACGTACCAGGCGGTTTTCGCGTAGTAGATGAGGGGCGTGTCGCAGCGCCAGCAATGCGGATAGCTGTGTGCGTGTGGCCGGCGGGCGAAGAGGATGCCGGCTTCGTCGAGATCGGCGATGATGCTCTCATCGGCGTCCTTGACGAACCGCCCGGCGTAGGGCGGCACCTGCTCGGTGAACTTCACCTCATCGTCCACAGGCATGACCACCGGCAGGTCGTTGGCTCGACCAACGGCCATGTCGTCCGCGCCGAAGGCGGGCGCGATATGCACGATGCCTGTGCCCTCGTCGGTGCTGACGAAGTCGCCGGCGACGACCCGCCACGCGGGTTTCTCCGGCATGACGAAGCTGAAAGGGGGAGTGTAGCGGCGCCCAAGGAGCTCGGTGCCGAGAAACGTCTCCTGCACTTCGGCCTCGGGCCCCAGAACACTCTCCACCAGGTCGGCGGCCAGGATCAAGCGCTCGTCTCCCAGACGGACTCGGGCATAGGTGACGCGCTCGCCCACGGCGGCGGCCACGTTCGAGATGAGCGTCCATGGGGTGGTGGTCCAGACCAGCAGGCTGGTACGCCCCTCGGGCGCGCCGTCGGGCCCGAGCAGCGGGAAGCGTACGTAGATGGAGGGGTCTACGACTTCTTTGTAGCCCATGGCCAGCTCGTGCGAAGACAAGGCGGTGCCGCACCGCGGGCAATAGGGCACGACCTTGTAGTCTTGGTCGAGCAGACCCTTCTTCCAGAACTCCGCGAGGATCCACCATTCCGACTCGATGTAGTCGTCGGTCATGGTCCAATACGCGTCATCGAGGTCGATCCAGAAGCCGATACGCTCGGTCAGACGCTTCCAGTCGTCCACGTACTCCGTGACCGATTCCTTACACAGCCGATTGAACTCGGCGATGCCGTAGGCCTCGATGTCGTCCTTGCGGCTCATGCCGAGACGCTTCTCGATCTCCAGCTCGACCGGCAGGCCGTGGCAGTCCCAGCCCGCCTTGCGGGCCACGAAGTTGCCCCGCATGGTACGGAACCGCGGGTAGATGTCCTTGAAGATGCGGGCGAGCACATGGTGGGCGCCCGGCTTACCGTTGGCGGTGGGGGGGCCCTCGTAGAACACCCACTCGGGCCTACCTTGGCGGAGCTCCACACTCTTCTCGAAGATGCGGTGCTCTTTCCACCAGGCCAGGATGCGCTCCTCCGAAGCCGGGAAGCTTTGACCAGGATCCACCGGCCGGTACGGTTGGTCTACATCATGCCGGCAGGTAGGGCCGTGATCACTCATGCACTCCTCCTTCCGGCGCCGTCGGCGCCACAAAACAAACAACACCCGTCCCGGCGTCGCCCGCACCGGCCCCCAAGAGAGCCGAAGC
>CAZDGO010000015.1:0-16633 GCA_964504825.1 uncultured Gaiellales bacterium | reverse complement strand
GCCCGGCTGTCGTGTCCGCCGACGCGGACTGGCTACCGGCTGCCGGCGGTACCGCCATCGGGCTCGACGGGGCGACCGGCGATCTCTGGGTGTCAGATGTCGATCGTGACCTTGAGCCTGGTTGACCCGGGTCCGAGGGCCTCGAACGCGGCAGCCGCGTCGGCCAGGCGGAACGACTCGCTCCACAACGGCTCGAGCTTCAATGTTCCCTCCGCAGCAATCGCGATCGCCCGATCGTAGTCCCGGCCGAGCGCCGCCCGCGGATTCACGATCGTGAGTTCCCTGTAGTACATGTCGTACCACGGGAAGGGTTCGGAACTGGTCGATTCAGTGATCGTCCCGAAGACCAGGATCGTGCCGCCCGGGAAGGCGAGCCGGACGGCTTGGCCGAGCGTCTCCACCTTGCCGACCGCCTCCACGACGAGGGCGGCTCCTTCCCCGTCGGTGATCTCCCGGACGACGGCTTCGGCTTCAGCCGGCGAGCAAACCGCCGCCGCACCGAGGTCCAGCGCCATGGCCCGCTTCTCGGCCGAGCGGGCGATACCAATCACCTGGCGACCGGCCAACCGAAGCAGCTGGAGATGCAGCAGTCCGGCCACCCCGAGTCCGACGACGACGGCTACGCCGGGGTCCGTCTCCGGCAGCTGATCCTGGGCGTGGACGCACGTCCCCAGAACCTGGAGCAGTGTCGCCGCACGAGCACCGATCGAGTCGGGAAGCCGATGTAGCTGTCCCTCGTCGACCGCGAGCAGCTCGACGAACCCGCCGTCCACGTCGCGTCCCATGAGCGCGCCGTTGAGACACAGGTTAGGCCGACCGCGACGGCACGGCGGGCAGGTGCCGCAGCTGATCGCCGGATCGACCAGGACCCTCGCCCCGGGTTCGACCGAGCCACCCGCGCCGGCCCTGATCACTCGGCCGATCACCTCGTGGCCCAGGATCCTCGGGTAGGCGACCGGGATGTGGCCTGCGTGGATCTTGAGGTCGGTGCCGCAGATACCGACCTGCTCAACCGCGACCAAGGCAGCGTCATCCTTGCGTGGTGCCTCCAAGTCCAGCGCCTCAAGGGTGCCGGGTGCGGTCAGAGCCATGGCTTTCATCGGGTTGCCTCGCGGTCCTGCACTGGGCCAGGAGCCGCGCCCTCGACGTCCGGACCCGGGCGAGCAGCAAGCCAGGCGCTGACGGCGGCTGTGTCCTTCGAACCGTAGCCCTCGGCCACCGCGGCTCGATACAGTGCGGTCGCGGCGTCGAACAGCGGCGTCGGTGTCGCGACCTCGCGACAGAGGGATTCGATCAGGTCCAGGTCCTTGAGGAACAATTCCATTCGCATCGACGGTGGCTCGTACACCTCGGCCGCCATCATTGGCCCGCGGAGCTCGAACATCCGTGATGTGCCGGCCCCATCGCCGACGACCTCGATCGTCGTGTCGAGATCGAGGCCTGATCGTCGGGCGAGCAGAAGCGCCTCGGCGGCGGCCGCGACGTGGACTGCGACGAGATGGTTGGCGACGAGCTTGGTCTGCGTCGCGCGTCCGAACTCGCCGAGATAATGGACGCTGCGGCCGATTGCGCGAAGGATCGGCTCGCACCGCCAGTGGACGGCCGCGTCGCCACTCGAGTACAGGACGAGGTCACCCGAGCTCGCCTGGACCGCCGTGCCGCTGACGGCGCCATCAAGCATCGACGCGCCCCTCGCGGCGAGGACGCTCCGGGCAGACTCCTTGGCGGCCAGCCCGAGGGTGCTGAGCTCGACCAGATCCGGGAGCGATGTGCCGGCACCCGGCGTACCGGCCGCCGCGAGATCATCGGCGACGCTGGCCAGCGCTGCGGCCGAGGGCAGCAGCGTTATGATCGTCGAAGCGCTACGCGCGACCTCGCCGACAGACCCGACGGCTGAACCGCCGCTCTGCGCGAAATCCGCCCGCCGGCCCGGGTCAACGTCGTGGCCGATCACCACAAAACCCGCCCTCAGAAGGCGTTCGCCGACCGGCCGTCCCATCGCTCCGAGCCCGACCAACCCGACCGTCAGCGGTACACGGCCCTCCGCCGACACGGCTTTCTCCTCGGCTGTCCGACTTGTCCTCGGGCGCGGTCGACCGCGACCCGCGGGAGTGATGATGACAGGCTGTGGGCAGGGCCGGATAGGTTGCCGGCGACAATCCGGCGAGCCCGCCGTTGCGCTTGGCGACGATGTGTCGGCCTGGCCCCCGTTCCGGGGTCAAGCCGGGGGAATGATCGGGACGAGAAGGTAGGACGGCCGGTCCGGATCAGCGTGGAGAGTGACTTGGCCGCCGAACACCTCGGCTGGCCGATCCTGTGGGTCGTCGTGGCGGTATGGCCCGCAACCGGTCAGCGGTCGCTTCACATTCGAGAGATAGACCGGCTCGCCCGGATACTCGTAGTCGGTGCCACGGACCGACAGCCCAAGGCGATAGCCGGCGGGCACGACGACGCAGGACGGCCAGATCTCGACGTCGAGTTCGACGGCCTCGCCGGGCTGGAGCGGCTGTCGCTCGACGTGCGAGTGGTATGGCCGGTACCGCAAGGTCATGGCGGAATCGAGCGCACGGTGCGACGCGCGCAACCATCCCTGCGCGACCGGAGTATGTGGGTCGATGTTGCCAGCGAACGTGACCTCTTCCAGGTCGGGGGAAAACACGCGCACCACCAGGAAGATGTCGGCGTCCTCCGTCGTCGACGAGACGAACAGCTTGGCCATCATCGGTCCTGTGATCTCCGTTTCGGTCTCGAATGGCGGGGCCAGGAATGTGACGCCCAGCCCGAGGCCGCCGTAGGAGATGCTGCCAGAGGACCGCGGTCTCGATCGCGACAGGCCAACGGGTTCCGGGTCGAGGTAGAGCTCCGTCCACGCCGTCCGGGCGAGTGGCCATTCCTGCTCGGCCCGCTCGACGAACTCACCGTTTACCTGGCGAATCTGGAGCAGCACCGGCGGCTGATCCGCCCAGCCAGTGTCTTCACCCTTAAGAAAATGGCCGAAAAAGCGCTCTTGCAGGCCTTGTCCGTACGGCGAGTAGAAGTGCGTCCAGTGCTGCAGTCCGTGCGCCTCCAGCCACTTCTGATCGGATGCTGCCCGGTGGTAGGCCTCGAAGTTCCCACGGCCATGGAGCCCATTGCCACCCCAGTTTGCCGCCGAGATCAGGGGCACCGTGATCTTCGAATAGTCAGGCGTCCTCGCCTGCCAGTGAGCGTCGTCCATCTCATGGGCCAGGGCGTCTTGCCCGAAGTCCGCGATGTTCCGGGCTAGCTCGTCGTCGCTCAGGGTCTCCGGGCCGCACACCAGCTCATCGGTCACGCGGCTTCGCGGCCCACGCTCCCCGAGGCCATGCTGGACCGAACGGACCTGGGTCTCGTACCAGTCGCGGGTGAATGTCGTGTAGATGCCGCCGTGATGGGTGACCTCCCGGTACCAGTCTGACGCCCCCTCCCAGATGCACATCGCCGCGAGGTGAGGGGGCTCGAGCGCTGCGACCTGCCACTGGTTCATCGCGTAGTACGAAATGCCGCTCAACCCGACCTTGCCGCTGGACCACGGCTGGTTTCCGGCCCACTCGATGCAATTGTAGAAGTCACGCGTCTCGCGTGGCGACCACACGTCAAGCCGCCCCGGCGAACGACCGGCACCGCGCGAGTCGACGCGGAGGCACGCGTAGCCGCCTGGGACCCACTTCTCGGGATCGAGGGTCTCCCAGTTCTGATAGATGTTGGACGATCCGGCAACTGCCTCCGGCTGATCCCGCGAGAGTTGCGCCCAGACGGTCGAGTAGCCATCCTGCCAGGCGAGGCCCTTGGCATACGGACCGTGGGTCATGATCACCGGGTGGTGGCCGTCGCCAAGCGGACGGAAGACGTCGGCGCGGAGGACCAGCCCGTCGTCCATCTCGATGGGGATGTCCCACTCGATCACCATTCCGTCGCGGATCTCGACCTTGTGGCTCATCCTGACCCTCGTCGCTGGCCAAAGCGCCCTAGTACGCCTCGCCCGGACCCAGATGATGCACAATATACGAGCGCGGGCGACTGCCCGCTGAGCGGAAGGACAATTCGATCGGACTGCCCAAGCGGCCGGTCCCAGCTCCTCCGGGACCGGCCGCCATCTGGCTTCAGGTCGCCCGCCGCGCCGCTCTTCGTGGCGCGCACGGGCCGGCGCCGCCCGAGGTGGCCATGGATTTGACGGAAACGTCCGTGAGTCTCCGGCCTTCCTTCGGGCTCGACTCGCGTGTATGGTGGAGGAATCAGTCAGAGTTAGAGGCCGTGTCCGCTACGTGCGCCCGAGCTGTTGTATGACTGGACCGGCTCTCCAAGTCAGCAGTTCCGGTTAGGGCCGGCTGGTTGGTCCCGTCCTCCTCCCAGCCCCGCCATGAAATGAGGCTTCCCCTCCCGGCCATCGAACCGATGCCGATGGGCTCCCATTTGCGCCAGGACCGACCTCGCCCGCTGAGCAATTCGATGACGGACATGCTTCCACCCATACGCATTTGTGGTTCTCGAATGGCTCGTCGCATGGTCAAAGGTCGAGGTCGATCATCCGCTTCCCCTCGCCGTTGGATTGAGCGTACCATCTGGAGTGCCGCGAGCTGGCGATTGACCGAATTAGTCGGTTCGGTGCGTGTGAGCAGCCTGCACCCACGCCCGGAGGGTCGTTCCCCGGGACACGCCACCCACTGTGGGCGAATATCATCCCGCCAGCCGTGATGGCCGCTGGAAACGGCCACCAGGAAGTGGACCTTGCCGACTGGTGCCTCCGAGCTGACAACCGGCCGACGAACCACGCCGAGGCAGCGCTCGGCATGGGCCACTTGCGGCGACGGTGATCGCCGGTGTGGCTGTGTGAATTGGGTGATGGCATTCACGTGGTGGTCGACTCATGAAGCCGCGGAGTCCGGGGCGGTTCGTCGAGATCGCCCCCACCACGATCGCCGCACCGCGTAGGTCGAGCGAGTCGTGGAGTGACTGAGCTGCGGGACACCATAGTCAGCCTCACCTTCGACGTCAACGGAAGTCGCTCCCGTGTCAGGGTCGAAGGCGATGCTCCGCTGCTGTATGTGCTCCGCAACCACCTGGGCCTGAAGGGTCCGAGATTTGGATGCGGGATGGGCATGTGTGGCGCTTGCATGGTGATTGTCGAGGGTCGCGCAGTTACCTCATGTGATCTTCCGGCCTATGCCGTCGCCGGGAAACAGATCACGACGGTCGAAGGCCTTGCGGACGGAGACCGCCTTCATCCGCTGCAGCAGGCATTTGTCGACGAAGGCGCGGGCCAGTGTGGGTTCTGCCTCAGCGGAATTCTGATCTCGGCCAAGGCGTTGCTCGATCGGAACCCGCGTCCCGGCGAGGACGACATCAGAAGCGCGCTCGAGCCCAATGTCTGCCGCTGCGGCGCTCACGTCCGCATCCTTCGCGCGATAAGCCGCGCCGTTGACCTCACTCAACCATGACCGCGCTCGGGAAGGTCCTTCGTCTGGCCGGCAGCCTCTCAATAGGCGATCCCCTCGATCGATGGGTTCGCATCGAGTCCAACGGCACGATCACGGTCTTCACGGGGAAGGTCGAGCTCGGGCAGGGAATCCACGGTGCTTTGGCGCAGTTGGTCGCAGATGAGCTCGACGTGCCTGTGGATCGCGTCCAGGTTGCGCCCGTCGACACCTCGTACAGCCCTGACGAGGGCACGACGTCGGCGAGTCGCTCGATCGAAGACAGTGGAGCAGCGGTGCGACAGGTGGCCGCCGAGCTGCGCCTGGCGCTCCTTGAGGCCGCCGCCGTCGAGCTGGCCGTACCCGTCGAGCAACTCTCCATTGAGAGGGGCGTGATCTCCACGGCGGGGGGTGCCAGGCTGGCCTATGAGGAACTAGCGACCCATACGCTCGTGGCCCGGAGGGCAACAGGCAAAGTCGGGCCCAAGCCAAGGGACCAAAGAATCCTGATCGGGGGCAGCGTCCCGCGCCGCGATCTTCCGGCGAAGGTGAGCGGCAGGCCGGCATACGTGCAGGATCTTGATCTCCCGGGGATGCTGCACGGCCGTGTCATTCGTCCGCCGGGCTACCACGCCCGACTGACGAGCGTGGACCAGGAAGCGATCCGGAGCATACCCGGCATCGTCTCCGTCGTTCGCGATGGCAGCTTTCTGGCGGTCATAGCGGACCGCGAGGAGCGCGCCGTTGCAGCACTGACCCGAGCCCGTCGAGCGACAGAATGGGACGCCGGTCCCGCGCTGCCGTCCACGGCCGATCCACGATATCTCCTGAGCCTACCCGCCGAAGAGATCATCGTGTCGCAACGAGACGCGGTCCCCCACATCGATCCCGTCAGACGTGTCGAGGCCGAGTATTCACGCCCCTATTTGGCTCACGGGGCCGTCGGCCCCTCCTGCGCCGTGGCTCGCCTTGAAGGCGGCGACTACACGGTCTGGACCCACTCCCAGGGTATCTTCGCCCTTCGGCATGAGCTCGCCTCGGTGCTGCGGGTCGGCGATGCGAACGTCCGCGTCATCCACCTGGAAGGATCCGGTTGCTACGGGCACAACGGTGCCGACGACGTGGCGCTCGACGCTGCACTCCTTGCGCGGGCCGTGCCCGGCCGCCCGGTCCGCGTGCAGTGGATGCGCGACGACGAGTTTGCGTGGGAGCCATTTGGGCCAGCCGGGGTGGTTCGGCTGTCCGCGGGCGTCACCTCGGACGGCGACATCACTGAGTGGCGCCATGACGGGTGGGGACACACCCACGACGGGCGACCCTCGCGGGACCGAGAGCGCGAGGAATCAAGCCTGCTCGCGGCACAGCACCTTGAACGACCATTCCGGACTCCGGGTCCATCCCGACCGGAGACATCCGCCGACGGGGGCCAACGAAATGCCATTCCGGCGTACCTGTTCCCCAGCGAGCTGATCGTCGACCACTACGTCGCGGACGCCCCCCTTCGTGGGTCCGCCCTGCGCTCTCTGGGTGCGCACCTAAATGTATTCGCGATTGAGTCGTTCGTCGATGAGGTCGCGGCCGTCACCGGCCGCGACCCGATCGAGCTTCGCCTGCGTTACCTCCCGGATCCTCGTGCCCGCGCCACGATCGAGGCTGTAGCCGGGCTCGCTGGCTGGGTCCCGTCCGAGCGAGGCGACGGCGAACGTGGCCGCGGTATCGGCTTCGCCCAATACAAGAACAAGGCCGCTTATGCCGCTGTGGTCGTCGAGGTCGACCTGGATAAAGAGATACGCGTCCGGCGGGCCTGGGCCGCCATCGATGCTGGCATGGTCGTAAGCCGAGATGGCCTTGTGAACCAGGTCGAGGGCGGCATTGTCCAAGCGATCAGCTGGACTCTCCATGAGGCAGTCCGCACTGATGAGGCAACCATCTTGACGCGCGGCTGGGATGCGTATCGGACGTTGCGGTTCCCCGAGTCCCCCGACGTCGTGGTCGGCGTCCTCGACAGGCCCGATGAGCCCCCGCTCGGCGCCGGAGAGGCGCTCACGGGCCCGACGGCGGCCGCGATCGCGAATGCGGTATACAACGCGACTGGGCTGCGGGTTCGCGACATGCCACTCACCAGGGAGCGAGTGATTGCCGCAATGGGCTGAACACACGGCGCCTCATGTCTCTAGCCGACCGGCAACCCAATTACGAGGACACGCAGCAGATGCCCCAAGGATGTTCATGGCCCACGAGTCCCAGATGAGAAGCTCGAGGAGCGCCGGATCACATCGATCGCCATCCTCAGATCGAGCTGATCACCGGCTCTGCCCGTTTGAGCTGTCCTCGCCTCGTCTCAATGACGTGGCACTTCCACCGTCAGTGCCCCGCCGTCCGAGTCACTCATGAACCCCTCTGCGTCAGTCCCAGCCAATGCTCTCGGCGGGCTTACCGTAATCGACTGCGGCCAGCTGATCGCCGGGCCAATGATCGGCATGATGCTCGGCGACTTTGGAGCAGACGTCATCAAGATCGAACACCCGAAGGGTGGCGATCCGTTACGGACCTTTGGAAGGAAGCGCGGGACTGCCCCACTCTACTGGCGATATCTCGCTCGCAACAAACGCTCGGTCAATCTCGCGCTCAACACATCCGCGGGACAGGAACTCTTCTGCCGACTGATCGCCGCGACGCAAGCTGACGTCGTTATCGAGTCCTTCCGTCCCGGCACGTTGGAGCGCTGGGGACTCGGCTATGAGCGCCTCCGCGAGCTGAGTCCGGGCGTGATCCTGGTGCGAGTTTCAGGCTTCGGCCAAACCGGACCATACCGCCAACGCCCAGGCTTCGGAACACTCGCAGAAGCGATGAGCGGCTTCGCGCACATGACAGGTCATCCTGATGGACCACCCACTCTCCCGCCGATCCCGCTCGCCGACTCAGTCGCGGCTCTGTACGCGGCTACAGGCGTACTCCTCGCGTTGCGCGTCCGTGACGCCTCGAAAGAGAGGAGAGGCCAGGTGATCGACGCGAGCCTGCTTGAATCGCTCTTCTCCCTGATGGGCAACCAGCTAATCGAATTCGACCAGTTAGGGCTTGTCGCGCAGCGGGACGGCAACAGGGCACCTACGTCGGCACCACGAAACCTCTACCCGACTGCCGATGGCACCTGGGTAGCGATTGCCGCTCCAACCAAGAACGTTGTAGAGCGTCTCTTTCGGCTGATCGGCCGCCCGGAGCTCGTGCGAGATCCTCGATTCTCGACCAACGAGGCAAGGCTCGCTAATGTCGCGGCGCTCGACACGATCATCTCCGGTTGGACCTCCCAGCGCTCGCGCGAGAACGCGCTCGATGCGCTTGTAGGCGCGGAGGTTCCGGCAGCGAATGTGGCCACCATGGCCGAGCTCGCCGTTGACCCGCACCTCCTGGAGCGAGGAGCCGTGACTGTCGTCGATGACCCAGAGCTGGGGCAAGTCCGCATGCCCGGGATCGTGCCGAGACTGTCGGAAACCCCCGGGTCCATCCGTCGGCCGGCTCCGGCACAGGGAAGCGCCGACGACGAGATCTACCGCGGTCTCCTCGGACTCTCGGATATTGAGCTGGCGGGGCTACGCGAAGCTGAAGTGATCTGAGCGGAACGCCGACGAGCCAACCTGAGATGGCGTTCGTCGAGCTGCCCTAGTCTCATGATCCGGGCTCGCGAACCGGATCCGCCAGCACCTTCGTAGTCGTCACGAGGGCTCAGGCCGGCCGGGAGAGGCTTACGGCTCCTCGATCTCAATGCTCATGCTGGTGCAGTTGCCGCCATTCGTCGGCGCCAGGTCTGAGGAGCACGCGGTCAGAACCAGAACCAAGTCCATCTCCGCCCGCAGCGTGACGCGATCTCCCGGTTTCGTTTGGGTTCTCTGCAGGATCAGCTCCCCGTCCCTGAGAGGCGAATTCTGAAAGATGTTGACCGGATCCGGGGTTGACGCCAGGGTGTACCCAAGGTCCTTCACGGCCAGGTTGAAATTCTCCTCGCAGCTCGGATGCCAACCCTCCACGCCGAACTTCAATCGATAGACCGCCGGACCACATGGCGCGAAGAGCATGTCATGGAAACCGGGAGAGGTATCTTCCAGGAACGCGAGCATCGGCCTAACACGGTTGGACATGAACGACTCACCAAGCTTGGGAAAGAGACTGCGATTGATCGATCGCGTGTGTCCCGTGCTCAGATATTCAGTCGGGTCGTCGGGGGAAAAGGCGAACATGTCGCCGACTTGAGTGCCCTCCAGATCGACGATCGAGACCAACGACCCCGCCTTCACCTTGACGGCCCTACCTTGCTGGGCGGGAACGATCACCTGCGTTGCCACGACAACCTCCGACCGGATGCCCGCCGTCCCGATGGAACGGCGACCCTGAACCAATAGGATCCCCTGCCTCGCTCCGCACCTCCGGCTGTCGGCAGTGCAGGTTGTGTCGACTCGTCAAACCTCATGCCATGGCCACTTCGCCTCCGTCAACCGTGATGCATTGCGTCGACTGCGTCTTCCGAGCTGTCGTGGGGGAGATTTTCGCGAGCACGGAGGCATGTCGGCCAGCGCCAGGACCTTCGGGGCCCAGGCTGCCATGGCGCGGTCGGGACATGGATCGCTGTTGGCGGCCACGTGAGTGTACCGGCCGTCCGAGCCGCGCTCAGCCCTTGACTCCGCTCGAGACGATGCCACGGATGAAGTACTTCTGGAACGTGAAGTACAGGATCGCGAGCGGGATCGAAGCCAGGGTCGCGATCGCCATGATCTCGGGGAAATTCGTGAGCTCTGCCTGCTGGAAACTTCGGACCCCAAGCGGGACCGTCCGCATCGTCTCGGACGAGATGATCAAGTAGGGCCACGTGAACTCGTCCCATGTCTCGCGGAAGATGAATACAGCTACGGTCAGCACAGCAGGCCATGAGAGAGGAAGCGCCACCTGAAAGAACGTGCGCAGGTGGCCAGCGCCATCGATGCGTGCGGCCTCGAGTAGCTCGTCCGGGATCGATCGAAACCACTGGCGCATCAGGAATACCCCGAAGGCATCGGCGACGACGGGGAGGATCAGCCCTTGATACGAGTCGAGCCAGCCGAGGTCCTTTGTTGTCAGGAACAGCGGCACCATGATCACCTCAAGAGGCAACATGAGCGTCATCAGGATCAGCAGAAACAGGACCCCACGACCGGCGAACCGGTATTTGGCCAAGCCATAGCCCGCGAGACTCGTGAGCAGGACATTCAAGAACGTCACTGACGCCGTCACTACGACGCTGTTAACCGTGTAGACCGTGAAATCCGTGCTCCGCAGCGGGTTCGCCCAGGCATTGACGTAGTTGTTCCATTGTGGGTCCGGGGGCAACCACTGCACCGGGAGCTCGAAGACGGACCCGATGGTCTTCAATGACGTGGAGAACATCCAGAACACAGGCACGAGCAAGAAGAACGTGATGGTGACGAGCAAGGCGTAGGTCAACATGGGCCTGGCCGCGTAGTGCGCGAAGTAGGCTCTCACCGAAGGACTCAGTGCTCGCTTCTGAAGACACGCAAGTTGATCAGCGTGACGATGACCATCACAACGAGAAGGACCATCGCCGCGGCGCTGGAGTAGCCAAGCCTGAAGAACTCGAAGCCCGTCCTGTAGATGAACAAGGGGAGCGTCAATGACGCATTGTCCGGCCCACCACCGGTCAATACGAAGGCCAATGTGAAGCTCTTCGCGCAGAAGAGGGTAGCCATCACGACGACGACCAGCATGACCGGTCGTAGAAGTGGAAGCGTCACCCAGCGAAACCGCTGGATTGATGTCGCTCCATCGACCTTCGCCGCGTCGTACAGGTCCTCGGAGATCGACTGAAGCCCCGCGAGGTACACGATCGCAAAGAGCGGCACAAGCCGCCAATCCGTCGCCAGGATGAACCCCGGAATCACCGCGGCCTTGTCTCGCAACCAGACGATCGGGGCAAAGCCAAGCCCTTCAATAGCGACGTTGACGAGGCCGAACGGGTGGAGGAGAAAACCCCACAGGATCGGCACGACGATGATCGGGAGGATCGCCGGAAAGAAGGCCGCGACCCGGAAAAGCCGCATGCCCCGGACCCGTTCATTCAGGAGTATGGCAAGAGCTAGCGACAGAACGACGATGGGCAGAACAGACCCGACGATGTAGGTCCCTGTGATCCTGATTGAACTGATGAAGAGAGGGTCCTGGACTAGTCGCGTGTAGTTGTCGAGACCGATGAAGTCGAACTCCGGCTTGAAAGGCGTGGCATTCGTGAAGCTCAGGAGGACCGCGCGGATGATCGGCTGGAACTTGAACGCTATGAAGAACGCCAGGATCGGGAGGACAAGCAACAGTCCCCAGTAGGCCTGCTTCGGTCCCCGTCGACCGACGCGGCGTCTCATGCCATGCCCCGACGAGGGGCCGAGCTCGGACGCACTGCCCTCAGCGGGCGCCGCCGTCACTCCCGCGTGGGACCTTCCTTGAGGACCAAGGGGGGGCCGCATTCCTGTAACGCAGGTCTCTGTTAGTCAGCAGACAGAGGGACGATCAGAGCGAGTTGCGAGTCTCCAACGACCCCTCTCAAAGGCTCGCCGCAGTGACCCGGGGCGGATCCCCGCGGTCACCAGTGTCCACGCATGCTGCCAGTTAAGGTTCTACTAGGCCCTACTGGCCGACGCTGTTCAGGTATTCCTGGATCGATTGATCAAGACTCGCTTGAGGATCCTGGTTCTCGAGCACTACCCGGTCGAGCAGGTTCTTCCACGCCTCCCGGAGCGCTCCGTAGTTCGGCGTGCTCGCGAGGGGCAGTGCCTTGGTCATATCCGCGATGAAGACGTCCAGGCCCAGGAACTCAGTGGCGGCTGGCAGGAGATACCAATCCTTAAGCGGCTGCAGGAGGCCCGTTGCCGCGAACCATCGGTTCGGATCGCTGTACATGTAGTTCATGAAGTTCCAGGCCGCCGCCTTCTCAGCATCAGAAGCGTTCGCATTTACGACGCTGGGGTATCCATACAGGAAGTTGGGACCCGGCCCGGCCTTCGGCATGGGGGCAACGGTGATGTTGCCTGCCATCTCGGGGTTCAGCTCCTCGACAAACGCGATGGCGTTCGGCCCGCCGAATGACATGACGTCCTGCTCGCTGGCAAAGTCGTTATAGGGCGAGTTGCTGACATTCGTGGTGGCAGACGGATCGATGACATTGAGCTTCCAGGTGTTGACGATCTGAAGTCCCTTGTCGGAGTTCCAGATCGGCTTGCCATCAGCGTCGAAGAACTCGCCCTCGAGATTCCGCATCATGAGCGTGGCCATGTTGATGTACCACTGAATGGCGATGTATCGGTACTCGAAACCCTTCTGGGTAATGCGACCGTTCGCGTCGACCTTCTTGAATCGCTCCTGTAGTGCGGCAACCTCTTCCCATGTCTCGGGGATGTCGGTGGCCAAGCTCAGGCCGGCCTCGGTGAACTTTCGATTATTGACGAAGAAGCTCCACGAGTTCTGCTGGGTGGGTAGTCCGAACACCTCACCGTCGAAGATATAGGTGTCAATGGTTCCACTCACGTACCGATCGATGATGTCCTGGTGGCTCGCAGCGCACATCGCGGACGGGACCGCGGGGCTCAGCAGGTTGTTCTCGATGAACACCCTGACGGACGCCATGTCCGTACCCATGATCGTGGGGCCGCCACCGGCCGCCGCGTCGGTGATGAACTTGGTATTCGAGTCCGCCTGGCTGAGTCCGCCCGTATATGTGATGCGAACATGAGGATTTGCAGCCATGTATTCCTGGATCATCGCGCGCTCGACGGCCTCGCCCTGGGCCTCGGTGGCGCTCCAGTAGGTGATCTCGACGTCACCAGGAGGGGCCGGGCAATCCTCTGGCTTGGCGGCGTGCAACGGGCCCGGCAGCGCAGATGCGCCCGGTCCCGCGCTCGCGGGCGGTGCCGTGGTCGGACGAGTCGATGGTGAAAGAGACGGAGTACCACCAGCGCAGGCGCTGAGGACGAACCCCAAGGCCAGGAACGCAACCGCGAGACGCTGCCGCATCTGGTCCTCCTGCAGCGGTGCATAGTGCATTGTTGCGCTGGTACCATACACGCCCGGAGGCGGACCGTCAATGGAATCACTACGCTCGGCTGAGTCCGATCGCATGCGGCTCCTATCGCAGAGTGACTTGTCGGGGTTCGGAAATGGCGGCGAGGGTATGGGGATGACCGAACGCCGTGGCCGCTGGACGCTCTTCATTGCCCACGAGTCGGCACCGGTTGACTTTACAGCCGTCGATGTGACCGATCCCCGCCGGCCGCAGGTCGTGTACCAGCGGCATCTACCCCACGATCGCGTTCGCTCGAACTCGCTGGCGGTATCGGGTACATTGATGGCCGTCGCCTACCAGGTGAAGACGCCCGGCGATCGCCCAGCCGGTATCGAGCTTCTGGATATTGCGAACCCCGAGGCCCCGCGGACGCTCGGAACGTTCGACACATCGGGGCCCTATTCGCGAGGGACGCATTGGGTCGGCCTGGTCGGCGACTCTGCATATCTGGCGACCGGGATGCCGGACTTCGAGCCGACCCACCCGCTCGACGATCAGCTCGTAGTTATCGTTGACATCGGAAATCCATCCACGCCGCGCGAGGCGGGGAGGTGGTGGCTTCCCGGAACGCGGCGAGGGGATGCAGAGGCACCCCCGTACCGCCATGTCGTCCACGATGAGGGCTTCCGGCCGCACAACATCACGGTCTCGCCTGCCAGACCGGATCGAGCGTATGTTGCCTACGCCGATGCCGGCGTCATCATCCTCGACATCACCGATGTGAGCCGGCCGCGACTGGTGTCCCGCCTGGACTATCACCCTCCACTGCCCGGCTTCACCCACACCGTCCTGCCACTCCCAGCGCGCGACTTGCTGATCGTGACCGACGAGGCCGTGACGGATCACTGTGAAGACCACCCCAAGATGCTGTGGGTCATGGACAGCCGGGTCGAGTCGAACATCGTCCCCTTGGCCACAGCACCATTGCCGCCGACCGAGGACCACTGCCGCCGGGGCGGCCGATTCGGCGCCCACAACGTTCACGAGAATGATCCCACGCCGGCCGCGTGGCAGTCGGACACGGAGATCTTTGGGTCGTTCTTCAACGCCGGAGTCCGGGCGTTCGACACCAGTAACCCATTCCAGCCACGAGAAGTTGGGTTCCTCATCCCCCCTGCGCCACACGGCTCTCCGGCGGGAGCAGTCCAGATCAACGACGTTTACGTCGACGCTCGGGGTTTCGTTTACGCGCTCGACCGGTTCACTGGGGGCCTCTATGTGATCGAGCGGACAGCATAAACCGGAGGATTGCACCCAGGTCTTCGGCCGCGGGGCGGAGCGATCTGCGCGGCCGGAATCCTCGATGACGGGCTATTAGCGTCGTGACCATCGGCCGAGTCAGCGCCACGCTCGTTAGCCTCCGGGGGCTGCGATCGCTCCGGCATCGCAACTACCGCCTGTTCTTCTTCGGGCAACTGGTGTCCGTGGCCGGCTCCCGGATGCAGGTCATCGCCCAGTCGTGGCTGGTGCTCATCCTGACCGGGGACCCGTTCCTGCTCGGTGTTGTCGGGGCGGCCCAGCATGGACCACTCCTGCTCGGCGGGCTATTCGGCGGTCTGATCGCTGACGCCCTCCCGAAGCACCGGACCATCGTTGTGGCCCAGGTCCTGGAGATGCTGCTGGCCTTGGCTCTATTCGCCCTGACGGCGAGCGGAGTTATCGAGGTCTGGCACATCCTGGTCCTGGCCGTTGCGCTCGGGGTGGTGACCGCGGTTGAAGTCCCAACACGCCAGGCATTTGCCATTGAGATGGTCGGCCGTGAGGACGTAGCCAACGCGGTCGCACTGAACGTCTCGACCTTCAACACCGCTCGCGTGATCGGGCCGGCGATTGCCGGGTTTGTGATCGCGGTGAGTGACGTGTCGGTCGTATTTCTGATCAACAGCCTGTCATATCTCGTTGTGGTCATTGCCCTGCTCGTGATGAGGACGGAGGCATTGTTAGGCCCAAACCCCATTCCGCATCAGAACGGCATTCGTACGGCCCTGGGCGACCTCGTGGATGGACTCAACTATGTCCGGCATGCGCCGCTTGTGAGATTGACCCTCGTCACGCTGGGCGTGGTGTCGATTTTTGGGATCAACCTCCAGGTCCTGGGACCATTCCTCGCGCGCGACGTCCTGCAGGCCGACGCCAGCGGCTATGGATTGCTAATGTCAGCCTTCGGAGCCGGTGCCCTCGCTGCGGCTGTCGGCATTACCGTTCTCGGGACCAGACCAGTGATGATCCCCATCGGGGCGATGCTGCTCGGTGCCTCACTGGTCGTCCTCGCAGGCTCACGCTTCCTGCCCCTGTCACTCGGACTGCTGGTCCTGGGTGGGATAGGAGCCATCGGAATGGGCGCAACCGGAAACGTGACGCTGCAGCTCCAGGCGCCCGATCGACTGCGCGGACGCGTGATGAGCGTCTACGTGGTCGTGTTCGACGGGACAGCGCCTATCGGGGGCTTGATGATGGGCGCGATCGCTTCGCAGGCCGGAGTCCCTGTGGCCCTCGCCATCGGGGGAGGCGTCAGCGCCGGAATGGGGCTGCTCGCAGCGATCTGGCTGCGTGGCATCAGTCTTCGGCGTTCGTCGCCATGATCTCGGGTTCCGGCGGAGATGCAGCCCGTCGGTGCTTGCCCGCGGAGGGCCCCTTCAGCATGCCCGCGCGCCTCAGGACCTGTTCACGTCCACCGAATGGCACCCCGGTCGACAAGCTGCCCGGATCGCAGCCCCTCCCACTCGGTCCGCCGAATAGCAGCACCTCGATGGGAACCCGAATGTTCTGGCATCCGGGCGCCCAAATCCTTCAGGCCGTCCAGTACCATGACCACTCCCCCCCGTTTCGCTCGCCCCGATCGTCGGCATCCGTCCGCCCTTTGCCCTGCCTGGCCCACTGCTGGCCGGGTCTCGCGGCTCCCTGGACCTGTCCGCCGGAGCAGCCATCGGAATCGCCGCAAAACAGTGGGTTGAGGTCGAGCCCGTCAGTTCTCCGGTCAAGTTTCAGACACTAGGATGACCCGGTAGAATCGACTCGCCCAGATAGGGCAACAGACTCTTTCCGTTTTCGGGATGGGCATCTGACTCATTTCGGGATGGGCATCTGACTCACCCCGATTCGGCGG
>CAZDGO010000014.1:0-17461 GCA_964504825.1 uncultured Gaiellales bacterium | reverse complement strand
GTGTCGGCGTTGGTGCGCACCCGCAGGCGGCGGACCTCGTCGGCCCAGGCCAACACCTGGTCGAAGTTCTCGTTGATTTGCGGCGGTACGAGCGCGACCTGCCCGACGATGACCTTGCCCGAGGTGCCGTCCATGGTGATCCAATCACCTTCCCGCACCACCGTGTCACCCACCTTGAACACCTTGGCCGCAGCGTCGATCTCTAGGTCGGCCGCCCCGGCGATGCAGGGTTTGCCCATCCCCCTCGCCACCACGGCGGCGTGCGAGGTCATGCCTCCGTGGCTGGTGACCACACCCTGAGCCTTGATGAGACCGTGGATATCGTCAGGATTGGTCTCCCAACGCACCAGGATGACAGGGTCGCCGGCCGAACCGCGCACCTCGGCGGTGTCGGCGTCGAAGACCACCTGGCCCACGGCGGCCCCCGGCGACGCGTTCAAGCCAGTGGCCAGCACGTCGTAGGGGGCGCTCGGGTCCAAGCAAGGGTGGAGAAGCTGATCGAGTTGCTCGGGATCGATGCGGCCCAGGGCCTCTCTCTTTGTGATGAGGCCTTCGGCGACCATGTCCACAGCGGTCTTCAGTGCAGCCGCCGCCGTCCGCTTGCCGTTTCGCGTCTGCAACATGTACAGGCGGCTATCCTCGATGGTGAACTCGAGGTCCTGCATGTCCTTGTAGTGCCGCTCCAACGTCTCCCGGATAGCGTACAACTGCTCCAGAGCCTGCGGCATGACTTCTCGCAGTTCTTCTAGAGGCCGAGGATGCCGGACGCCGGCCACTACATCTTCACCCTGCGCGTTCATGAGGAACTCGCCGTAGAAGAAGTTCTCACCGGTGGACGGGTCACGCGTGAACGCAACGCCGGTTCCCGAGGTCTCGCCCTTGTTGCCGAAGACCATGGACTGCACGTTCACAGCCGTTCCCAGATCGTCGGGGATGCCCTGGGATTTGCGATATACCTTAGCCCGATGGTTGTCCCAGCTGCGGAAGACCGCCCGGGTGGCCAGGTCGAGCTGCACCCGCGGATCAGTGGGAAAACCCGCGCCGGTCTCCTCCTCCAGGACAGCCTTGAAGCGCACAGTGAGGTCCTTGAGATCGTCCGCCGAGAGATCGGTGTCGTGGGCGGCTCCCACCTCGGCCTTCTTCGCAGTGAGCACATCCTCGAATCTCTGGCCGTCGACGCCCATGACCACATCGCCGAACATCTGGATGAAGCGGCGGTAGGAGTCATAGGCGAAGCGGGGATTCCCGGTGCCTTCGGCCAGGCCGGCGACTGTGCCGTCGTTCAATCCCAAGTTGAGGACTGTGTCCATCATGCCGGGCATGGAGAACACGGACCCGGAACGGACCGAGACCAGGAGCGCGTTCGCACTGTCGCCGAAGCCTTTCCCCGTGGCGCCTTCGAGGGCTTGAAGATGGGACTCCACCTCGTCGGCCAGCCCATCGGGGTAGCGACCGGTGCGCGAGAACGCGATGCAGGCCTCGGTGGTGATGGTAAACCCGGGCGGCACAGGGATACCGATACGGGCCATCTCAGACAGATTTGCACCTTTTCCGCCAAGCAGCGATTTGAGTTGGGCGCTTCCTTCCGAGAAGTCGTACACGTATTTCTTGGAGATCATGCGGAACACGCTCCTTAGGGCACCCGCGATCCGGACGGACTGGCCACCTTGTCCCGCGGGGCGGCGGTGCTACCCCCCTCTGGTCGGGCTATTGTAACGAACAGTCCCTGCCTTGTGAAGACGTAACGCCACCACCCCCAACAAACTGACCGGATGGTCAGCCAAGGCTCGTTTAGCTATCCCGCTATGCTTCGAGCTTATCCAGATGGGCCACGGAACGAGCGGTTCCTGCAACGCCGGCAAGGAGGCGGAGACGGTTCAGACGAACGTCCGGGTCCTCCGCCATGACGAGCACGTCGCTGAAGAAGCGATCTACCGCCGGCCGCAGGCCCGCCAACGCCTCCAGCGCCTCAAGATAGTCCTGCGCCGATATCAGCTGATCCACGTGCCCGGAAGTCTCCAACCACGCCTCGTACAGTACGCCCTCGGCTTCCTCCGCGAACAGCGATCGGTCCACCGTCTTCCCCTCAGCCTCCACCGGCAGCTTCTTGGCGAGGTTCGCCGGCCGGGTGAACACGGTCACGAGGTCGTCCCACCCTTCAGTCGCCCGGAAGGCGTCGACTGCTGCCGCCCGCCTGCGCACATCGGTGAACGCGGAGGAGGTGGGAAGCGCCGCGTCAACGGCGTCACGCGAGATGCCGTTGTCCACCAGGAACTTCGCCAGGCGGTCCAGGATGAAATCGCCGGCCTCGGTCACCACCGTCTCGCGGTCGACGAGGTGAGGGAACCTCTCGAGCCTGCCGTAAGCCGCGCCCACGAGTTCGCGAACGTCATACGAGAGGCCGTGAAAGAAGGCGATGGTCACCATGCCCATGGCGGCGCGCCTGAGTCCATAGGGATCTCTGGAGCCCGAGGGTGGCTCGCCGCACGCGAAGGCAGCGACCACATTGTCCACTTTCTCGGCCGTGGCCAGGAGCGCACCGGGTAATGAGCGCGGCGGGTCACCTCCGGCGGCGTCGGGCAAGAACTGCTCTCGGATGGCCTGAGCCACCTCGTCATGGAAGCCTTCCATGCGCGCGTAGGTCTCGCCCATGACGCCTTCGAGGTCGGCGAACTCCCGCACCATCACCGAGACTTGGTCGGCCTTCGCCAGACGTGCGGCTTCGACCGCCTGCGTCCCGACCTCGGCCGGCGCGCCCACCAGCTCGGCCAGCAGCCCGGTGAGGGCCACCAACCGGTCGGTCTTGTCCTTCATCGTGCCCGCCTTGACGTGGAACACCACCCGATCAAGACCTTTGGCCATCTGTTCCAGCCCGGTGGCCAGGTCCTTGTCGAAGGAGAATTCGGCGTCGTCGATGCGCCCTTCCAGCACCCGTTCGTTGCCGGCGTTGATCTGTGCCGCGAAAGCCGGGTCGCCGTTCATGACGTACAAGAAGGTGCTCGAGAGCCGCCCCTCGGCATCGACGAGCGGGAAGTAACGCTGGTGCGACTGCATGGCGGTAACGAGCACGTCGGCCGGCAGCCGTAGGTGCTCCTCGCCGAAGCCGCCCGCAAGGACTGTGGGCCACTCCACCAAGAACTTGACTTCTCGCATCTTGGCCATCGGATCGACCACGTCGAGACCCCGCTCGGCAGCGTGCCGTCGCAGTTCCGCCCAGAGGAACGCCTCCCGTTCGCGGTGGTCGACCATCACGCGGGCGCCGCGGATGGCGTCGACGTAGCCGGTGGCCGTGGTGAGAGCGACCGGCCCTCCCAGCCAGCGATGGCCCCGGCTCATCCGGCCGGCGGCGACGCCGGCCACCTCGAAGGGCACCACCTCGTCGCCAAAGAGTGCCACCAACCAGCGCACGGGACGCGAGAACCGCAGGTCACGCGCCCCCCAGCGCATGTTCTTGGGGAAGTACATCTCCCGCACCAGCTTGGAGCAGATGTCGGGCAGAAGCATCGCAGTCGGTCGCCCCTCGCTGCGTGACACCGCATAGACGAACCGCCGACCATTCTCCTCGCGCACCTGAAGCTCGTCGGGTGCCAGACCTTTCGCCTTGGCGAAACCGAGAGCGGCCTGCGTGGGACGACCCTCCGCGTCGAAAGCGGCCTCAACCGCCGGCCCACGTTGCGCAGTCTCACGCGGGGTCTGCGTATCGGGCACGTAGCGGACCAGAAGAGCGATGCGCCGCGGCCCCACCATGACGTCCAGGGAGCCCGACTCGAGGTCGATATCGTTCGCGGCGAACAGCGCAGCGGCTCGATCGGGCAGCAGGTCGAGCACGGAGAGACAGGCCGAGGCCGGCAGCTCCTCGGTTCCTATCTCCAGCAGAAAGTCGCGGGCCATGGCTATGCCTCCTCTCCGCTCGCTATGCGGGCACCCGCTGAGGCGGCTCGGCGTTCCTCCAGCTGGACCACATATGCCTCGGCCACGTGCCGGGCGATGTTGCGCACCCGACCGATGTAGCCCGTGCGTTCGGTGACACTGATCGCACCTCGGGCGTCGAGTAGATTGAAGGCGTGGGAACACTTGAGCACGAAGTCGTAGGCGGGCATCACGAGCCCGCGGGCGAGGCAGCTCTCGCACTCCTGCTCGTAGTCGTTGAAATGCCGTTGCAGCACCGCCACGTCGGCGACGTCGAAGTTGTAGGCCGACCATTGGGCTTCGTTCACCTTGTGTACGTCGCCGTAGGTCACCCCGGGGACCCACACCAGGTCGAAGGCGCTGTTGACCCCTTGCAGGTACATGGCCAAGCGCTCGGTGCCATAGGTCAGTTCCACGCTGATCGGATCGAGGTCGATCCCCCCCACCTGCTGGAGGTAGGTGAACTGGGTGGCTTCCATGCCGTCGATCCAGACCTCCCACCCGAGACCCCATGCGCCCAAGGTGGGCGACTCCCAATCGTCTTCGACGAAGCGCACGTCGTGCTCGGCCAGGCGGATGCCCACATGCTCGAGCGAGGCCAGGTAGAGATCCTGGATGTTGTCGGGCGCGGGCTTCAACAGCACCTGATACTGGTAGTAGTGACCCAGCCGGTAGGGGTTCTCCCCGTAGCGGCCGTCGGTGGGTCGTATGGAGGGTTCGACATAGGCGACGTTCCACGGGTCAGGACCCAGAGCGCGCAAGAAGGTAGCCGGGTTGAAGGTACCCGCGCCGACCTCGGTGTGGTAGGGCTGCCAGATGATGCAGCCGTGGCCCGCCCAGAACTGCTCCAACCCCAGGAGGACATCCTGGTAGGTGGGTCTCTCAATGCTCACGATGACCTCGGATGCCGCCGATACAGGGACGCCAGGACCAACCTGGAGGAAATCCGATTGTAACAGACGCCCCGCGGGGAAGGATACGCACGGATCGGCTGGTAATGCGCGACCTCTGAACGGCATGAGAAGGAGGTAGACCACACAGAATGGACGCGGTACTGCTCTCCCGGATCCAATTCGCCTTCACGATAGCGTTCCACTTCCTGTTCGTGCCGCTGAGCCTCGGTTCGACGGTGGCCCTGGTGATGGGCGAACGACGCTTCTACAAGAGCGGATCACTCCAAGACGAGGCCGACGCCCGCTTCTGGGTGCGCCTCTTCACCGCCACCTTCGTCGTCGGCGTCGCCACCGGCATCACGATGGAGTTCGCGTTCGGCACCAACTGGGCGACCTACTCCCGGTTCGTGGGCGACATCTTCGGGGCCCCCTTGGCCGCCGAGGGTCTGCTCTCGTTCTTCCTCGAATCGACCTTCCTGGGGGTGCTGCTCTTCGGGCGGGACCGCGTCTCACGCCGCTTCTACTACGTCTCGGCGTGGTTGGTGGCAATCGGCGCCCACCTGTCGGCCCTGTGGATCATCATCGCCAACTCGTGGCAACAGACGCCGGCCGGATACGAAGTGGTCGACGGACGCGCGGTGCTCACCGACTTCTTCGCCGCCGCCCTCAACCCCTCCACCCTGCCGCGCTTCTTCCACACCGTCGCAGCTACGTGGACCGTCGGCGCGTTCTTCGCCGCCGGCATCGCCGCCTACTATCTGCGCAAGGGTCGCCACACCGACTTCGCCCGGCGCATGCTGCGCTTCGGCTTGGTCTTCGGTCTGGTGATGTCGCTGGCCATACCCTTCCTCGGCCACTGGTCGACCCTGCAGGTAGCCTCGACGCAGCCGGCCAAGATGGCCGCCTTCGAAGGCATCTATGCCACCGGTGACCACGCCGACCTGACTCTGGTGGGATGGGTCGACACGAAGGCGCAGGAGGTCAAGGGCATCAAGCTACCGAGCGGCCTCAGCATCCTGCTCGGTGGATCTCCGAACCGGGTCATAAGCGGACTCGACCAGTTCTCGCCGAAGGATCGTCCGCCCGTGCAGTTGACCTTCCAGACCTACCATCTCATGGTGGCGCTCGGGCTGTTGATGATCGCCTGGGCGTTGCTGGGCATCTTCCTCTGGTGGAAGGGGAAGCTGGAGACCAGCCGGCGCTACCTTGGGGCGACCACCTGGTCGTTCCTCGTGCCCATGTTGGCCATCCAGGTCGGTTGGGCTGCCGCCGAGGTGGGGCGTCAACCGTGGATCGTCTACAACGAGCTGCGAACCGTCGACGCGATCTCCGCCGTCGTGCCCGCGTCTCAGATAGCCATCTCGCTGGCGATATTCGCCGTCATCTACACGTTCCTCTTCGTGGCCTGGGTCAGGGTGCTGGTGGGGATCGTGAAGAAGGGCCCCGGCAGCCCCTCGCCGATTGCCGCCGGCGCCGGCACCACCACGACCACGTACTAGGGAGGAGGGCGCCATGAGTCTTCAGATCATCTGGTTCGTCTTGGTAGGGGTGCTGCTCGCCGTATACGCCGTCCTCGACGGCTTCGACCTGGGAGTAGGTGTGCTCTATCCCTTCGTGACCGACTCCGATGAAGAACGTGCGACGCTCCGGAGTTCCATCGGCCCGTTCTGGGACGGCAACGAAGTGTGGCTTCTCACCGGGGCCGGAGCGCTGTTCGCTGCCTTCCCACCCGTCTATGCCACCGCGTTCAGCAGCTTCTACCTCGCCTTGATCCTGGCGCTTGCCGGTCTCATCTTCCGCGCGGTAGCGATAGAGTTCCGGTCGAAGGATCCCGCGTGGGGACGCTTCTGGGATTGGGCGTTCTTCGGCGGCAGTCTCCTGCCCGCGTTGCTCTACGGCGTAGCTGTGGGCAACCTGGTCCGCGGGGTGCCGCTGGATGCCCGCGGAGAGTATGCGGGCACCTTTCTCACCCTGCTGAACCCGTATGCCCTGCTGATCGGCGTCATCGGTCTGGTCATGTTCATCACGCAGGGCGCTTCCTGGGCGGCACTGCGCACGAGCGGCACATTGCAGACGCGAGTCGCTCGCGTGCGCTCCGTCGGCCACTGGCTGCTGGGCCTTCTGGTGGTGGCCGGCACCGGCGCTACCCTCCTGGTGACGCCCGACCACGTGCGCAACAACCTGAGCCGACCCGCCGGATGGATCATGATCCTGCTTCTGATGGGTGGCTTCTTCGTCGCCCGGTACGGCATCGCCAGGAAGGACGACCTGCGGGCGTTCCTCGGGTCGTCCCTGGGCGTGTTGGGGCTGGTCGGACTGTGGGCGGTGGGCAATTATCCGTCTCTCATCCCGGCGCTTGACCGACCCGAACTCAGCCTGACCGCAGCCAACTCCTCCTCGTCGAACCTCTCGCTCAAAGTGATGTTGATCATCTCCGTGATCGGAGTGCCGCTGGTGCTCGCATACACGGCCTTGGTATACCGCGCCTTCTGGGGCCGGCTCAAAGGCGACGCTGGGGGAGGCGCTTACTGAACTCACTCCGTTCCGTACGCGTAGGCCCCTTCGCTGTGCTGGCTCAGGTCGAGCCCCAGCATCTCGGCTTCCTCGTCTACGCGTACGCCCATGAGCGCCTTAACCAGGCTGACCAGTCCATAGGTGATGCCGAACGACCAGGCCATAATCGCCAGTACGGCCACGACCTGCTTCGCCAGCAGTGCGGGGTTCCCAAAGAAGGCGCCGTCCGCACCGGCCGAGTTGATGGCCGCTTGGGCGAACAGCCCAGTGGCGATCGCACCGAACGTTCCGCCTACCCCGTGAACGCCGACCACATCGAGACTGTCATCGTAGCCGAGTTTCCACTTCGCCAGCACGCCCAGATAGCACAGGCTGCCGGCCACCAACCCGATCACAACAGCCGACATCGGACCCACGAACCCCGCGGCGGGGGTGACGGCCACCAAACCCGCCACCAACCCTGAGGCCACGCCCAGACTGGTCGGCTGGCCGCGGTGCGCCCACTCCGCGCCGGCCCACGACAGAGCCGCAGCCGCCGCGGCGAGGTGCGTAGTGACGAACGCATTGGCCGCCAGACCTCCCGAGGTGAGGGCGCTGCCGGCGTTGAAGCCGAACCAACCGAACCAGAGTATGCCGGCGCCCAGGAGCGTCATAGGCAGGTTGTGCGGGTGCATGGGCACCGTCCCGTGGCCACGTCGCCGACCGATGACCAACACCGCTGCCAGCGCCGCCACCGCCGAGCTGATGTGAACCACCGTGCCACCGGCGAAGTCCAACGCTCCGAGTTCGCGGATCCATCCCCCTACGCCCCACACCCAATGCGCCGTGGGACTGTAGACCAGCAGTGTCCACAGTAGGCTGAACACCAGGAAAGCCGAGAACTTCATGCGTTCGGCGAAGGCCCCGGTGATGAGCGCCGGAGTGATGACCGCGAACATGCCCTGGAACATCATGAAGGCCAGGTGGGGAACTGTGGCCGCGTAGTCCGGGTTGGGCGCCTGGCCCACGCCCCGCAGCCCGATCCACTGCAGCGAGCCGATCACTCCCCCGCGGTCGGGACCGAAAGCCAAGGTGTAGCCGATCACCGCCCACACGATCGACACCAGACCGATGAGCACGAAGCTCTGCATCATAACGCTCATGACGTTCTTGCTGCGCACCATGCCGCCGTAGAAGAGGGCCAGCCCCGGGGTCATGAGCATGACCAAGGCCGTCGCTACGAGAAGGAAGGCGGTGTCCCCACTGTTGATGGCATCCATGTGACGTCTCCGAGGAGTGGTGGTCGTGGCGCACTGCCCACTCTGCCGGAGACGCGGTGTCGTTGCATTGGCCACATGGCGCGAAACGAGCCGCGCCGTGTTAACCGCTGGGCGAAACTGACCCCTGGGCGAAACGACTCAGGTGTAGATGTCGCGGCGGTTGAACGCCAGCACGGCGAGCGCGGTGAGGCCCATCGAGAGCAGCAGGATGACGACGAACTTCACCCAGTCGATGCCGTCGAGTATGGCGGCCCCATAGTAGTAGAACAGCGATGCCCTGCGGACCTCCTTCGCACCGTCGATCACGCTGCCGACGGCGTTCAAGACATACATGGCCATCAGCACACCCGCAGCTATTCCGGACGCCGCCGCGCCCCGCCGCAGCACTGACGAGCACAGGAGCGCCAGCGCTCCAAAGAAGAGACAGAACGGCCAGAGGTTAGCGGCGCCCTGCATCACGGCCCAGAACGAGAGCTCCACCCCCATGACGGGGGCGGCCACCCACGTCAACACCGTCAACATGAGCAACACTATGGCGAGGCCGGCCGCCATGGCTAAGTATCGGCTGACGACCAGCTGCCAGCGGGGTACGGGGTTGCTCAGCAGCAGGTCGAGGGTCTTGCGTTCCTCGGTTCCGGCCACGGCCCGCGCACCCATCAAGATCGTGAAGAACGGCAATGCCAGAGGTGCGAGCAGGTTGAACATCTCCATGTTCAGGAACGCGGCCGCACCGGATATCCCCGCGCTGATGCCGAACGCCTTGAGATAGGCTTCGGGGAAGTCCTTCAAAGCCTGGTTGAGCGAATCCTTGAACGACGGATAGAGTGCCACGTACATGAGGCCGAGCAACCCCATCGCGACACCCCATATCAGCACGTTGCGCCGCTGTTCCGCCAGGATCTGCCGGGTCAGAACCCACAAGCGGCCCCTCATGATCCACCTCCCGCCGCCGGCGACGCGCCGCCGGACTCCACGCCGCCCCCGTAGTAGGTGAAGAAGACCTCCTCCAGACTCGGGCGGGGCAGATCCATGTCGACCACTGTGTAGCGGGCGGCAAGCTTGACCACCTGATCGAGGCCGTCGGTGAGGCTGAGCGTCATGGTGACGCCGTCGACGCGCACATCGCATACCCCGGAGAGCGCGGCAAAGAAATCTCCGCTGACCGGCTGGGCGAATATGATGGTCATACGACGCACCCGCTTGCTCAGCAGTGACTCCGTGGTCTCCATGGCCACCAGTTCGCCCTCGCGTACGATGCCGACCCGGTCGCAGAGGTGCTTTACCTCGCTCAACACGTGTGACGAGAAGAAGACCGTGCGGCCCTCGGCCCGCACCTCATTGAGCACTGCGTGGAACTCCTCCTGCACCAGCGGATCCAGGCCCGAAGTAGGCTCGTCGAGGATCACCAGCGGAGGCCGATGGAACAAGGCCTGCACCAGACCGATCTTCTGTTTGTTCCCCTTGGAGAGCTGCCGCATGGGCGTCGCGAGGTCAAGGTCGAGCCGTTCCGCCAGAGAGCGGGCGTGGCTCAGATCTCTTACGCCCCGCAGGCGGCCGAAGAAGCCGATGAGCTGCTCGCCTGTCAGGCGGTCGTCGAGGTTGAACTCCCCGGGGAGGTTGCCTACCCGGCTACGGATGGAGACGCTGTCCCGGTGAGAGTCGAGTCCGAAGAGGAACGCCTTTCCGCCGGTGGGCCGCATGAGGTCGAGCAGCGTGCGGATCGTCGTGGTCTTGCCGGATCCATTCGGACCCAGAAAACCGAATATCTCTCCGGCCACCACGTCGAGGTTCACGTCGACGATGCCCCTCCGGGATCCGTAGGACTTCGTCAGATCCTCGGTGTGGATCACCAGATCAATGACGCCCACCTACCGCTTAACCGCGCGGATGGTGGCCGAGAGCACGAAGTCCTCGAGCCGACTGTCGGGCTCCCAATCGCGTATGAACTCCCGGCTCTCCTCCACCGGGCGGATGTCGACGTCCTGGAAGCCGGCATCGGCTAGGATCGCCTCAAGGGTCTGGAGATCGGCCGCTCCCGAAATGCAGGCCGACAGAAGACGCATGTCATCGCGTACCGATTCGGGGAGGGGAGCGGTGGCGACCACGTCATTGATGGCCAGTCTGCCTCCCGGCTTGAGCACTCGGAAGGCTTCCCGGAAGACAGCGGGCTTGTCCGGAGACAGGTTGATCACGCAGTTGGACATGATGACATCCACCGTCCCGTCGGCCACGGGGAGGTGCTCAATCTCCCCCAGACGGAACTCGGTGTTGACGTAGCGGGAAGTGCGGGCGTTCTCGCGGGCCTTGGCCACCATCTCGGGCGTCATGTCCACACCGATGACGCGGCCTGTATCTCCCACGTGCCGAGCCGCCAGGAAGCAGTCGAACCCCGCACCGCTGCCCAAGTCGAGGACTACTTCCCCTGGGGAGAGCTCCGCGATCGCCTGAGGATTACCGCAGCCCAGACCCAGGTTGGCTCCCTCGGGGACGGCGGCCAGCTCCTCATCGCTGTAGCCGAGACGGCGCGAGACCTCCTTCTCGTCGGGGGCGGCGTCGGGGGCGGCGTCGGGGGCGGCGCATCCACAACCGCTTGTCGGTGCGCAGCAGGACGAAGCGGACGTCGCGAACTCCGCGTACCGCTCTCGAACGGCGTCTCTGACGACATCATCGTACTCAGTGCTCATACCGGCTCCTCTCCTACCCCGCGGGCGGAGGCGTTGTGGTGGTAGGCGGGAACTCCGTCGCGGTGGTGGTCGATGGGGGCGACTCTACCGCCACGTAGATCGTCACTGTGCTCCCTTGATCCACCGGGGTGCCCGCTGCCGGGAGCTGGTCTACGACGGTCCCGGGCTTGGCGCCGGCGTCGGGGCGGTCCTCCCCCCTCACCACGTCGAACCCAGCCTTGCTGAGGATAACCACGGCCTGAGCCTCTTTCTTGCCGACCACATCGTCCACCGTCACCTTGGGCGTGACGGAGGCGTTGCTCACCCAGATGATGACGGTGGAGTTCTCGGCTACTTTGACGCCGGCCTTCGGACTCTGATCCACAACCTCGCCCACCGGACGGTCGCTGTCGCGCGGCTGGGTCTCGCCTTTCAGGTTGAGGCTATGCAGAAGGGCGAGGGCCGCGACCTGATCCCTCCCGACCAGGTCGGGCACCTTCACCGGCGTCGACGCCCGCCCGCTGCTAACCACGATGGATACCTCTGTGGCCGGTGGCACCTCCTCGTTCGCGGCCGGCTTCTGGCTCACGATCGTGCCCACCGGCTTATCCGACGGCTCTTTGGTAATAGTCGGATTCAGCTTCAGGTCGAGAGGACCAAGGGCCAAAGCGGCGTCCACAGGGGTCTTCCCCACAAGATCGGGCACCTTGACGGTTGCCTTTTTCGCCGAGAGCCAGACCTTGATCGGGTCGTCCTTCCGCAGCTTGTCTCCCTCGGCCGGATCCTGACTGGTCACCTGCCCGGCGGGCAAGGTCGAAGCCTCGTCCCCGACGACCACGAGGGTGAAGCCGGCGTCCTTCGCCTCCTTCTCGGCTTGGGCCTGCGTGAGACCCAGCAATAGCGGCACGGGGAGGGATTCGCCGGCTTGGTTCATGGAGTTCACCAGCGCATACACGCCGCCACCGAGGATGAGAACGAAGAAGAGCACCAGCACCCAAGGCCACCACGCGCGGGACCCCTTTTTCGCCGGACCACTCGGGCCCGGCAGAGGCGCCGTCGCACGCGGCTCGGCCGGTGGCCGCATCTGGGTGGGTTGCGGCGGGATGGCGCCCATGCGGCCCATCACCTGGGTGGCCTGATCTTCGGACCGGCCGCCACCGCCAAAATCTGAGGGGGCGAACGCGGGAGCCGGAGCGACCGTCTCCCCGCGCTGAACGCGCTGAAGGTCCTCCAGAAAAGCCTGAGCCGTGATGTACCGCTGCTCTGGCTGCTTGGCCAGCGAGCGCAAGATCACCCGCTCGAGGTTCTCGGGGATAGCCGGCACGAGGACCCGTGGGGGAGTCGGCGGCTCACTTACGTGCTTCATGGCGATCGTCACCGCGTTGTCGCCCTTGAAGGGCAGCACCCCGGTGGCCATCTCGTACATGACCACGCCCAACGAATAGAGGTCGGAGGCGGCTTCCACCAGTCCGCCCTGAGCCTGCTCGGGCGACAGATACTGCGCCGTGCCCAGGATAGAGCCGGCCTCGGTCATGGTAGAGGCGCTGCCGGCCCGGGCGATGCCGAAGTCGGTGACCTTCAACCGCCCCTCATCGTCGACGATGATGTTCTGGGGCTTGATGTCTCGATGGACGATATCCTTACGGTGCGCATAGCGCAGAGCCTCAAGGATCTGCGTGCCCAGGGAGACCACGTGTTGCGCGCTCAGCGGAGCGTGCCGCACGATGAGTTCTTTGAGCGAGAGTCCTTCCAGGTACTCCATGGCGATGTAGTAGGTGTCCTCAGCCTCTCCACGATCGTAGATCTGCACGATGTTAGGATGACTCAGGCCCGCGGCACTGCTGGCCTCTCTCCGGAAACGTTCTATGAACTGCTCGTCGCTCGCGTACCGCGGGGACAAGACCTTGAGTGCCACATCCCGGCCCAGATGGCGGTCATGGGCGAGGTAGACCTCGGCCATGCCTCCTGTCCCCAGCACGCGACCAACCTCGTATCGATCATCGAACACGCGTCCGATCACGTTCTCTCATCCTCCATGTTGTCTCCCGCAATACTATCAGGGAGGGGGCCAGGCTCCCGCTTCAGGCTCACCGGCTGAGGACCGCCGCGATGACGGCGCGGGCGATCGGTGCCGCCACCGACCCGCCGGTGCCACCGTGCTCCACGAGCACCGCGACGGCCACCTTAGGATCGCCGGCAGGCGCGAACCCGATGAACCAGGCGTGCGACTCAGCCCCTTCCACCTCAGCCGTGCCCGTCTTACCGGCCACCTGGACGTTCGGAAGGGCGGCCTTAGTTCCCGTACCATTCTGCACCACCTCGATCATCAGCCTGCGCTCAGTGGCCGCTGTTTGCGGTGAGATAGGAGTGAGCCAGACCTTGGATTGGGGCCGCTCCACGACTGTCTGCCGGTAGTCCCGCCACTCCTCGACCAGCGTAGGCCGCATCACAACCCCGCCGTTGGCGATGCCCGCGGCCACTAGAGCCATCTCAAGGGGGGTAGCCAGTACCTTTCCCTGACCGATCGACGCCTGGGCGACGTGGGCCGTATCCATGCCGCCCTGAGGTGGGAAGAAGCTCTTCGCCCCGCCGAGCGCCCAGGACGGTCGGGCGTTGAAACCGAATGCGGCGGCATAGTTCGAGAGCGTATCGGCACCCAACTCCACTCCCACTTTGGCGAACGTAGTGTTGATGCTGTCGGCGAAGGCCTGGGTGAAGGTGTGCTCCCCGTAGGCCTCGCCGCCGTAGTTGTTCACCCGGTAGCCCCCCGCCAACCAGTTCCCCGCGTCGGTGAAGGTGGTCTCGGGGGTGGCCGTGCCTTCCTGCAAGGCGGCAGCGGCAACGATCGTCTTGAATATAGAGCCCGGAGGATACAGGCCCTGGACGCCCCGGTCGACCAGGGGACGCCTGGCATCCTGGGTGAGTGTCTTCCAGTCGGCCGCCACCTTATTGGGATCATAGCGCGGAGAAGATGCCAGGGCCAACACCTTCCCGGTGCGTGGATCGAGGGCCACAACTGCGCCGACCCGGTCGCCCAGACCGGCGACGGCGGCTTCCTGCACCCGGGTGTCGACGGTCACATGCAGGTCGGCGCCCCGCTGCGGCCGGCCGGTGACTCCATCGAGGAAGTTGCGCACGGCCAGCACCCCGGTCTCCCCCGTCAACTCGGCATCGTAGACGCGCTCGACCCCGGCTTTGCCGTACCGCAGATCGGCGTAGCCCAGCCATGGCGCCACGAGTTCCGGGCGCGGGTAGTCGCGCAGATAGTACGGGCCGTCCCGGTGGTTCTCGGCGAGCACCACTCCGTCGGCCGACACGATGAGACCGCGCTGCACGCGCATCTCGGCGTCGAGGGCACGCGTGTTGGCCGCGTGGACCCTCAGCTTGGGAGCCGCATACACCTGCACATAGGTGAGCTGGGCGATGAGCGCCACGAAGAGCACTACAAAGAAGAGAAAGAGGCGGTTCACCTGCCGTTCCACGGCGGGGTCAGCCTGCCTCGGCGGGGGCGGTGCGGGCCGCCCGATCACTCAGCACCAAGAGCAGGGCGAGCAGGGCGAAATTGGCCACGATCGAGCTGCCGCCGTAACTCACGAAAGGCAGCGTGATCCCGGTCAGCGGGATCAGCTTGGTGACACCCCCGATAATCAGGAAGGCCTGCAGACCGAAGATGGCCGAAAGCCCGGTCGCGAGCAGGCGCGAGAAGTCGTCGCGGCTGACGACGGCGATGCGGAGCCCCCGATACACGAACAGCACATACAGGAGAATGACGGCCACTGCTCCCGCCAAGCCCAGCTCCTCACCGATAGCCGAGAAGATGAAGTCGGTCTCCAGGGCGGGGATGATCGTGTTTCCGGACCGCATGACCAAGAATCCACCGCCAAGCCCTGTTCCCCCCACCCCCCCGGATGCCAGCGCGAACAACGACTGGACGATCTGATAGCCACGCCCCGCCGTGTCCTTCCACGGGTCGAGCCAAACATCCACCCTTAGCTGCACGTGGGGAAAAATCGAATACAGCACCGCCGCCCCCGCCGCAAAGAGGATGACACCCACCACCACGTAGAAGAACCTGCCCGTCGCCACATACATCAGCGCCAACAGGGCTCCGTAGAAGAGCAGACTGGTGCCCAGGTCCTTCATGAAGATCATCATCAGGATAGCCAGTCCCCAGATGGTGACCAGCGGCCCCAGATAACGGATCGGGGGGATAGCCACCCCAAGGACCCGCCGGGTGCTGACCGTCAGGAACTCCCTCACCTGCTCCAGATACGCGGCGAAGAAGACGATCAGGAACAACTTGGCGAACTCCGGCGGCTGGAACCCGATGCCTGCCACGCGGATCCACAGCCGGGCCCCGTTCACCTCGCGCCCGGCCACTATGGTCAGCAGCAGCAGAGCCAGCCCGGCCGACCCCACCACATACTTGTAGTCGGCAAGCACTCGATAGTTTCTCAGCCCGGCAAGCACGATCAGGAAAAGCACCAACCCGACGAGGAGCCACACCGTCTGCTGCATCGCCAGGCGCACATTCAGCCGGTAGAGCATGAGGATACCCAACGAGGAGAGCAAGGCGGTCACCGGCAGCAGGTACGGATCAGCCCGAGGGGCGGCGAAGCGGGCCGCCACGTGCACCAGGCCGAACAGTCCCAAGAAAGCAGCGCCGTAGGCCAACGAGGTCCATTCGAGAGTCGCCGACTGCTGGATATACACCAGAGCGAACCCGATGGTGGTCACCAACATGGCCGGGAGCAGAAGCACCAGCTCCCGATTGCGCTCGTTCACTGACCTGCTCCCAGGCCACGGACGAATCGAAGCCCCTCGTCCTTGGTGATCAGCTCATGCGCATCTACCCGAGTACGCTGGTAGGGGAGCAGGGTCTCGTAGCGGGTGCTGCTCACTTCCACCGCGGCGTAGAGCTCGACTCCTAGCGGGGCGGCGGGCATGCCGCGAAAGAGGGTGACACTGCCGGCGTTGGTTCCAACGAAGTACACGGTGGAATTGAACACCGCGAAGGCGACCACGGCCACGATCAACAACGCGATCACCACCCCCGCCGCCACCAGTAGGCGCCGCGATCCGAACCGCGAGACCATCTTCGCGCGGCCGGAGCCGGCATCCGCGTCGGCCCCGCTGTCCGCCACCGGTTGCCGCCTCACCGGACCGAGCTCCGTGGTGGCGTCACGGGCTGTGGGCGCAGACGGAGGGTCGTCGGACGCCACCACGATCACGACCACGGTGACGTTATCCTCACCGCCATTGTCCAGCGCGGCTTCCACCAGGGAATCGGCGATGGCTTGAGGATCGTCTCCCTGGGCGAGCAACCGACCGATCTCGTCCTCGGGCACCATGCCGCTCAGACCGTCGCTGCAGAACAGCACCCTGTCGCCCGGCTTCAGCGCAATCTCGAACACGTCGGGTTCCACCGTGTCCTCGGTGCCGAGGGCCCGGGTGATGATGCTTTTATGCGGATGCACCGCCGCCTGCGCGGGGGTCAGCTGCCCCCGGCGCACCAATTCGGCCACCAGGGAGTGGTCGTCGGTGACCTGGGTAAACGCCCCGTCGTGCAGATGGTACGCACGCGAATCGCCCACGTGCGCGAACGCCAGGCCCGCCGGGGTCGCCACGGCGGCGGTCATCGTCGTGCCCATGCCGTGTAGGCCTCGATCCTTACGGCTCTGGGCGACGATGTCGGCATTGGCTTCGTGCACCGCCCGCTCGAGAGACTTCGGGTCGACCGCTCCACCCTCCGTCAGGCGGATCAGCGCCCGGCACGCCGCTTCCGAAGCTACCTCTCCCCCCCGGGCTCCCCCCATGCCGTCGCACACCGCGAAGATGCCGCCTCCGACCACGAACGAGTCTTCGTTCTGCCGCCTGACCAGCCCGACGTGGCTCGAAGCCCCCGAGAGCAGTCTCATCAGCGCGCCTCCACCCTGAACACAGAATCGCCGACGGTCACCTGGTCTCCGGGCCCGGTCACGACAGGACCGGCGATCTCCTCCCCATTGACAAAGGTGCCGTTCGTGCTGCCCAGGTCTTCCACCAGGAGACCGTCAGACCGGGCCTCGACGCGGACATGGTGTGAAGAGACGAAGGTGTCAGGCAGGTGGATGTCAGCGTCGTCGGCCCGCCCCGCGATCATCCGCGCTCCGAGAGGTATGACGAACGCCCACTCTTGGCGGGCGTGCGGGCTCTGTTCCACCACGAGGGCCCACGTGCCCCC